>CAZBUQ010000030.1:4315-8085 GCA_964495135.1 uncultured Gammaproteobacteria bacterium | reverse complement strand
CGAGGAGCCGCCGCACCTCATCCTGCCCGATCTGCGGTACACGAGCCATGTCGTAGTACCTACCCATCTGCTCGGTCTTGAACCGACGCTGTTCGCCGACGTAGCCCATGAAGGGTCGTACAGCTCCCTTGATGAGGGTCTCGATCGGAGTGAGATCGGTTGAGGCTTCCGGGGAATCAGGCAGAACGATTCTGCCGCCATCGATGTTCATCACCTCGAGACTCTGCCGAACTAGCGAGCTGTAGAGCGGGCCTTCCGGGTGAACGGCGTGGAAGACTCCTCCCTCGCTATCGGGATCATCCGCGACGGCGGCGATCATCCCGACGAGGTTATCGATCGGAATGATGTTGATCTCCGCCGCCGGGTCTCCGGGAATACGCAATGCTCCGAGATCCACCCGACTACCATCGGAGTTCATCTGACGCCTGAGCCAGTCGAATCCTTTGAAGTAGCCGTAGTAGCCAGCGAAGGTCACGGGGGTACTTCCTTCCCATCCGCTACCCAGTGCTCCTACCACGATAGAGGGACGAACGATAGTGGCCCGGCCGCCCAGCATGTCCCGAATCGCATGCTCGGCAAGAATCTTGGAGTATTCGTACCCATTGTGGATGTCTTGCATCTTGGGTACCAACTTTTCCTCGATCCATCCAGTGGCAGTCCCGCACACGTATGCGGTGGAGATGTAGACGAAGCGACCCCACCTCATCTCCTTCGCCACCTGTGCCATCATCTGACTACCGAGGAGGTTGATTTCCATGTTGAGCGGATCTTCGTCTTCGAACTTGATGTGTCCGGCAGCGTGAAGAACGAGGTCTATCCCGCCGTTGAGTCTATTGGACCAACTCCTTGTGAGTCCAACATCCTCGAACGTCACATCCCCGGGCACAACATGTAGCGTGCCGCTTCGCCACAGTTCGTTCGGATCGATGCTCGTAAGAGCGCGTTCGACACGCACTGCTTCTCCCCCGCGACATAGTGCATAGACGGTGTTTCCCTGGCGAAGGTAGTGAACCGCCAGGCCAGCACCGACGAAGCCGGTCGCACCGGTGAGAAAAATATTCTTCGCCATGGCAGTCTACTCCCGTGGTTGTTGGTTGAAGAACAAACTCCTCCTACCCTCTCCTCACTGGTTTATATTTAAGCATGGAACATGACTTTTGTCAAGTTTTTTAAATAAATCAAAGGCGTAACTATTTGAGATTTACACTCCAAACCCACCTAAAATCCGCCTATCCCCATTTATCACATTTCATGCGGCCGCATGAAATGTGATATAATATAGTTTGATAACTTTTAATAAATATAGAATACGAATCTTATTTATGAAAGGATTCATGGAAAAGTCAAAAAAATTTGAGAGTCTAAGCCGCGCCGGAGCTACGTTGCTTGAAATTGCCGAAATATTGGAATGGGCATTTTCAAGACAAAACTACATGGAATTCGCCGAACATCAGGATAAAAAACGTAGGCAATTATTGAAGGAACAACGCCAATATCTACATTACTTGAAACGCCAAGAGTTAATCGAGATGAAAAAAATCGGAGAACGCCTTGAAGTTAGATTGACTGAAAAGGGATGGGCCGAGGCGTTGCGCAACAACATAAAATCGACAACCAAACGATGCAAAAATGGGGTCTGTTATTTTGTCATATTTGATGTACCCGAAAAAGAACGGCGGGTGCGTAATACATTGCGCGACTTTCTCAAAGAATGTGGGTTTAAAAAAATTCAGCACAGCGTCTGGATGACTGATCGAGAGGTATTGAAATCACTTCAAGCACTTCTGCAGCGTCGTAAACTTGAGCAATGGATTAGAATTGTTTCCGGAAATATAGTAGCATCTTCAGTAATCGATCGCCTCAAACTAATGCACAGGCATGATTAATATCTCGTTTGCTTAAGTAGTAAGCAATAAAACGGATTTATCACATTTCATGCGGCCGCATGAAATGTGATAAACGTGAATTCACACTTAAAACCCACTCTACTAAAATATATTCTACACTTTACAAACTTTTAAAAATTTCTAGAGTCTGTTGGGCGGATTTTTCCCAAGAAAAATATTTAATGCGTTCGAAGCCAGCCACAATATATTTTTCACGCGCCTCATCTTCTTCGAGCAAAATCCTCATTCCCTCCTCAATTTCTTCAACTTTCCAGGGGCTAACCAGTAGCGCGGCTTTGCCGCAAATTTCCGGTACAGCCGATGCGGAGGAAGCGACAACCGGCACGCCATAGCTCATCGCCTCGAGCGGCGGAAACCCGAAACCTTCGTAAAAAGAAGGGTAAGCAAAAAGTGTGGCGGCCGCGTAAATTGCCGCTTTTTCAGCTTCGTTAGGATTTTCCACAAGAATAATTTTATCGCGCAATTTGCTTTGCGCGATTCTTTTTTTTAATTGCTTAACATGCGGGGTAGACAAACCGGCAAGCATGAGCGACTCACGCGGTTTCAATCTTTCATATGCTTCAATAATACCCAGGATATTTTTTCGCGGTTCAAGCGCACCGAAGTAGAGAATATACGGCCTCTCATTTTGCATTTTTAATTTTACATTTTGCATTCTATGGACTCCCGGATATACCACGCTTATTTTTTCTAATTGAATACCGTATGTCTCTATAAGATCATCTTTGGTATGTTCGGAGACGGCGATAACTTTGCTTGCGCGTTTAATCAAAGCACGTGGATTGACGGCTTTATGAACCAATCGTGTATGCTTGGAAAAATGTTCAGGAAAATGCTCAAAAGATAAATCGTGAACTGTCAGGATAAGTTTTGTACGCGCAGGGAGGGCAATAAAATTCAAGTTGGGCATGAAAAAAATGTCGAACGTAACACGCAACACGCAGCATTTAACACTTGGAATAAATTTCATTAATAGGTTGAGTAATTTATTTGGCCAATTTGTGCGATAGATACGCACATTCGGATATTCATGGAAATTTGGAACCTCAAGCGCGCCTGCCGCGTTATACCAAATTATGTATTCATTTTCCTTATCTAATCCAAAAAGAGCGTGAAGCAGATTGTAGGTATATTGTCCTACTCCACTCCACGGCTTATCTTGCAGTGCCCGCCCATCAATACCTATGCGCATATTCACAGTAATTTTCCTCCGCGGTGTCCCCGCTGAAACTCTCGATATGCTCCTTCAACATATTCACGCAGACGCCGCTTAAAAGGTTCAAGATCAAAATGCTGCGCCCACCTGCGAATCTCCCCCGGGGAAAAATTATCCGGCTTAAAATTGATCACGCAATTTAAAAGATCTTCCCAGGTTTGTTCGTAAAAAAACGTGCCAGTTACTCCTTCACGAACAGTCTCCAACGCTCCCCCGCGCCCGTAAGCAATTACCGGACGTCCCGACGCCATAGCCTCCAAAGGCATCAGACCTAAATCCTCCAGCTGGGGATTAATAAAGGCAATCGCCTGCGAAAAAAGTTTAGCCCGCTCTTTATCAGATACGCGCCCAAGAAAAGTGACATTTTTCTTCGCTAGCGCGCGGAGTCTATCTTCATAAGGCCCGGTTCCAAAAATAATAAGCGGTAAGCGAAGGCGATTAAATACCTCAATAACAAGATCAAAACGCTTATAGGCAACCAGTCGTCCGCCAGCCAGAAAATAATTACCGACCTTATCCGCAATATTAAACTGCCGGCAATCCACCGCCGGATAGACCACCTCGGCGTCTCGATCATAATATTTCTTAATGCGTCCGGCAACGGTCTGTGAATTGGCCAAAAAACGATCAACACGCAAGGCCGAGGT
>CAZBUQ010000030.1:0-4305 GCA_964495135.1 uncultured Gammaproteobacteria bacterium | reverse complement strand
ACGACCCACGCTAGAAGCCTAAAAACGAATCCACATCCGCAAAGTATTGTGCACAACAGAAAAGAAAAATTTTACGCCGAGATTTGTACCCAGATCTTTGATGTAGCTGTGCGTTTCAGTCCAAAGATAGCGGGTCGGCGTATGGCAGTAACAAATATGCAAAGCATCCGGCCGCGTTATAACCCCTTTGGCAAAAGCCGAGGAAGAAGAAAGTACTACATCAAATTCCGACAAATCATGGTGTTCAGTCGCCGCCGGCATCAAGGGTAACGTCCAGCGATAATACCGATGCACGCCGGGGAGTTTTTCAAGTACCGAAGTTCGCACGTCCCGTCCGCGAAATTCGGGCCAGCGGCGCTTGTCGTGAAATAAAACAAAAATCGGCGCCTTGGGCCAAATCTCGGCAAAAGCGCGAAGTACCCGCTCGGCTCCGCCGTCTTGAATTAAATAATCGTGCACCAACGCTAGTTTCATCCCGTTAGAGGTAGGTCGTCTTAAGACGACCGTGCCTAGCTACATCTTAAATATACTCGCGCTATTACGCTATATCCCCGTCAAATAATAAGCCCTGTTTGGATACCTCTAACGGGATTCATACTCCCGCTACATTAGCACGCAATAAAAAACAAGGCAACCGTCCTTGTGTTACACGCTACAGGTTACACGTTACACGATTCTAGTACGTCCCTTTGTGCCCCAAAACCGCAAACGGAGTTTTCAGTAAAATAATGAAATCCAGTTTCAAGGACCAGTGTTCCATATAATAAGTATCCAAGCGCACTTCTTCATCAAACGATAAATCCGCGCGGCCGGAGATTTGCGCCAAGCCGGTCATACCGGGTTTGATAGTCAAAATTTTTTTGTGATGCTTTTCATAACGATCCACTTCTTCGCGATGATGCGGACGCGGACCAACGAGCGACATCTTTCCGGTCAGTACTAAAAATAATTCCGGCAATTCATCCAGCGACCATTTTCGCAAAAAACGTCCCGCGCGCGTAATTCGCGGGTCATCTTCATCTTTAAACTTTACCAATGGCCCTTGCCTGATGTTTAAATGCGCCAATTCTTTATAGCGCATCTCATGGGTTCCGGGTTGCATGGTGCGAAACTTAAGATAAGCAAAAGGCTGTCCGCCCTCGCCCATACGCACATGCCGAAAAAATAATGGCCCGCGTGAGCCAAACTTCACGGCGAGCGCGGACAATAGCATTAAGGGAGAGGTAAGCATGATCAATAAAAGTGAACCGAAAATATCAAAGATGCGTTTATATACTCTGCCCCAACCCTCTAACCGCGTCCGTTTAAGTTCCATGAGCGGCACGCCGGCCAAAGTATCAAATTCCAATCCGGCGCCATGGGCCGAGATTAAATCCGCGCTGTAACTAAACGGTACATGATATTCATCGGCAAAATCCAAAATCTGATGCAGTTCATCGGTTACGCCGTTTTTAGTTACGGCAATAATTTGATCCAACGCGCGCTCCATGGCTAGCTCGCCAACTGTCTTGCGTGCCGCCTCGTCCCAGGAGCGCGCGTGCACAACAATTTTTGATCCATACTTTGGATTGGCATTTAACCATTCCACCAGGGCTTCCGCGGAGAAACCTTTGCCCACCACTACCACACGCTTAAGTCCAAATCCCAGCCGATACAAGGTATTGCGCAGCAATCTAAAAATCAAACGATAAAACCCGATAAAAAACATGGCGAGAACCCAAGAAACTAAAAGAATGAAACGCGATTCAAACAAATCCCGCGAAAATACCACCACCGCGAGTTCTCCCCCGAAAGCCGCGGTGGAAGCGAGAAAAATCTTTTTTACTTCATCAAATTTTTTTCTACGTCCGCCAATGGTGTAAAGTCCGCTCATCGCGTAAATCGCAATCCAGCCGAGCGCGATTAAAGAAACCACGCGTAAATATTCGCCAAAAGGCAAAGCAAAGATTACCGGGCGAATTTCTTCAAAAAATTCGGTAAAGCGCAGCGAATAAGCTACGGTCGCGGCTAAAAGCAGCGCCAAGTAATCCAAAGGCACCAAAATCGTGGCAAAAAATAGATCTAGCTTTCGCATCCCGTTAGAAGTTTAAGAATAATCTGCTTTTACTACATCCCGTAGACACAGTCGGCTTCGTCCCGTTAGAGAGCGCCCCGCCTCTAACGGGACTTCGCCTCCCACCATGCTTTGATGAAAGCCCTGCCTGAACTTCTAACGGGACGCATAACTTGTCTATCATTATAACGCGCCAATTACTAATTGAAAAGGCACCGCTTTGGTGCCCTTTCAAGTGCTTGCAAGAAACCTGTAAGCCGAATTCTGTCCCCGACTTTACGTCGGGGGATGATCATCTCTCTGGGCTCTAATTCACATTAGAGCTCAAGCTCCGGATCATACGGATTGCACCGGGTAGGGTTTTCCACGCACCTTAATTGCTTAAGGGCCAGAAGAATAGCTTCTCGTTTGCACAAGCTTTAGGCTTATGCCAGCGATACAACACTCCTTCACTTTTCACCTTTTGCCGAAGGCATCCGCCGAAGCTTTAGCAAAGGCGGACACTCTCGACTAGTATAGTCTCTGTGGCACTACTCCGTCAGCCGGCCTTGCCCAGTGCCAACGCGTTAGCTTTGGTGCTGGGTTATGCCGAGCATTTTGCCCACCCGTTAGGTGGTACCCACTTACCTGACATTTATCAGGTGGTGTTCGGACTTTCCTCCCCGATCTTGCATCGGGGCGATCATCCAGCTTCTTGCAAGCATACTCACTATAACACACATTTACGCCCATGTCAAGCCCATTTTCTTTTTCACTTCTACCAAGGTATTTTGGGCAAGAGGGCGGGTGTTTTAAGTACCATGCAATTCATCACTTCAGTCCCATTTCCTTGCGGATTTTTTGAATTTGAACCTTGTCCCTCTCTTTCCCAACTTTATCACGCATAGTAAGAGTGCGTTTACGCAACCCTAATATCTGTTTGACAACTTCCTTAATTTCTGATAGAATGGTGGAGTATGTATCTTTTGACATAATGCGAATACTTCTTAATAATGCATAATTATATCACATATCCCGACAGGGATACAACATATATGAGGCACTCTTTAGAGTCAACAAGTGAGCAACCAAATAGGGAGATTGCGCATAAGAATGCAGAGGGACGAGAGGGGGCAGGTATTGAAAATCAAGAAGCTCAACGCATGGAAGTAGAAGCTGCCCTCAAAGCCGCTACCTTAGAGCACGCTGATCTTCTAAAACAACAATTAGATTTGATCCAACTCGTTCAGGAAACTAGATATATACCGGACAACATCCGTGCCGAAATTGATAAGCAATTGAATCAGCTGGGAAAAGACACCGAGGTAGCCGGTAATAAGGTCATTGAACTTGAAAGCCGGAAAAGAGCACTCGAGGAAGAAATAGCAAAAGCCGCATAATCTTCTTCTCTCAACCAACCCAATTCATGTACTCATGGACAAGGACGGCCCTTTCTAAGGACCGTCCTTTTATTTAAAGCAACCCCATCCTCTTTTTCACTTCCGTAAGCGTTTTCTGCGCCAGCGGCCGAGCTTTAGCCGCACCGTGAGCCAAAACTTCTTCAACATAACCCCTTTTCTTTTCCAGTTCCCGGCGGCGTTTTTGGATCGGTTCTAAAAATTTTACTACGGCCTCGGCAAGGTCATCTTTGAATTCGGCATATCCTTTACCCGCGTATTGTTTTTCAAGTTTAGAAATTGGCAGGCCGGAGACTTCCGAGTAGATCGTGAGCAAATTAGTCAGCGCGGGCTTATCTTCTCGCGCCACGATCTCGCGGCCGGAATCGGTTACGGCGGTTTTTAATTTTTGTCGCACTTCCTCCGGGCTGTCAGAAAGCGCGACGCCTTCATCGCCCGTCTTGGACATCTTTTTATGCGGATCTTTTAGTGACATAATCCGCGCGCCCTCGGTAAGCAAAACTTTCACTTCCGGAAAGGTCTTCCCAAAATCACGATTGAATTTTCTGCCAATCTTATTGGTCATCTCAATGTGCGGCACTTGATCCTCGCCAACCGGCACCAGCTCGGCTTTATAGATTAGAATATCCGCGGCCATGAGCGCCGGGTAACTCAACAATCCCAGGTTGACATGGTCGGGGTGTTGAGCAATCTTATCCTTATAGGTCGGAATTTTTTCAAACCAAGAAAGCGGGGAACCAGAAGCAAAAATCCAGCCCAGCTCAAGATGTTCCGGCACTTGCGACTGTATCATCAAGGTGGCGCGCTTGGGATCAAGCCCGACCGCCAAATAATCCAGCGCCACCTCGCGCACAT
>CAZBUQ010000029.1:0-8182 GCA_964495135.1 uncultured Gammaproteobacteria bacterium | reverse complement strand
GAATACTTTGGATGACCGCGCGGGGAAATGAAGATCAAGTTAAAAAAGCCCTGGATCTTATAAAGTCCGCGATTATCGGGATGGTGATTGTATTTGCGTCCTACGTAATAACGAATTTTGTGCTAACCCGACTCACGCGGGCGTTCTAAATCAGTTACCTTATGATGCTTTTCGGTAAATTGTTGCGCCTGAATCGCAATCGTTTAATTATTTTCGTTATCGGATTAATTTGTATTTCTTTACTTATACCCACCTTAGCAGGCGCAGCCATTGGTACACCGTGCACAAGTTCCGCGGCATGCGCACCAGTGGGAGAATTCTGTCACAATGGCACATGTCGTGCTATTACAAGCACAGAAGAATCCGAAAAAGAAATTTTACAACAAGGACTTCGCGGCGCTGGGGGATTGGTTAATATTTTTGGTGACCGCGCTGGGTTTCCAGCACCCAGAGAACCGGAGGTAATTATCGGACAGATAATCCAAGGTGTTATTCTTGTTATCGGCGTGGTGTTTGGAATTTTGGTTATCTATGGCGGTTATCTTTGGATGACCGCGCGGGGAAATGAAGATCAAGCTAAAAAAGCCATGGAAATTCTCAAAACCGCGGTTATAGGATTTATTTTGGTGGTTGCCGCGTATTCAATTACCAATTTCGTGGTTGACAAAGTAATTTCCGCGGCGTTTACTCCGTAATTGTATGAATTATGAATTATGAATTAAGAATTAAGAATTATGGGTTGAGTTGGTTGAAAAGACAATCCAATCCCCTGATTCATTATTCATTATTCATTATTCCGGTTGCCCTGCTCTGCGCATTTTTGCTCACTCCAGCCATAACTCCTTTTGCGCACGCCCAGGCCGCAAATGCAGATATAGGTCCGCGAGCGGTAACCGAAAAATTGCGTGGAGCCGGCGGCGATCTTCCGGCAGTTTCAGTGCAAAGTTTAGCTGGGCGAATTGTGCGCGCCGCGCTTGTACTTATTGGTGTAGTTTTCTTTGTACTAATCATTTATGGCGGCAGCTTGCTTTTGGCCGCCGGTGGCAATGAAGAACAAGTTACCAAAGCCAAAACTATAATTGTCCGTTCGGTTATCGGTCTTTTTATCGTGCTTTTTGCCGGGGCCATTACCCAATTTATAACCAGCTACTTGGCGCGCAGCGCGGCACCGGTGCGAGAAGGAGCAGCTGATGACGGCGTGGATCGCAGCGCGGGATCATGGTGCTGGTGGGGAATTCGCTGTAGCCCTGACGAAGAATAATTGATTATGGCAAATGGCTCTCAAAATCTGGAAGGCGTGCGTAACGAATTTTTAGAAGAAGCCGGCTATACAACTTTCCGGCCCGGCCAGGGAGATATTCGCATTTTTTTAGCCGGATTAATACAGGTCGCGCTCTCGGTTGTCGGCGTTATTTTTTTGATCATGGTCTTTTATGGCGGTTATCTTTGGTTAACCGCCGGCGGTAATGAAGAACAGGTGACAAAATCCCAGGGAATAATCCGCTACGCGCTTATCGGATTTTCCATTACTTTGGGCGCGCTAATAATCACTCGCGCCATAGTTTTCTGGCTAGGTACTGGCGTACTCGGCCCGTTGCAACAATAAAAATTAAAACGTCAATTCCGTTCCCTGATTCCTTATTCATGATTCATAATTCTCTTCAACAACATGTCCCAAGGCGCTGAACAACTTAAACAAGGAATCCTACAAAAAACCCAAACCTTCTTTGGTCAGTCCGGCTATGTACCTGATTCAGCAGAAGGCGTGCCCTTGGCCTTGCGTATTGGCGTAATTTTTAACACCGCGCTACTGCTGGTCGGTATCATATTTTTAATGGTTACGGTTTACTCCGGCATAAAGTGGATGACCGCCGGAGGAAATGAGGAAACCATGACCAAAGCGCGCGATCGTATAAAAATTGCCACCATTGGCTTAGCGATTATTCTCGGGGCTTGGATTATTACCACTTTTGTTTTGCGTTCCGCTTTTGGACCAATTGAGCCGCCCGGCACCGGCGCGGTGGAGGTCAGAGTATTTAGATAAATATGCCCATTGCTTTACAGCACTTCAAACGCTTCGCACCGATAATTCTACTACTTTCTACTTTCTATTTTCTATTTTCTTTACAGCCCACACATGCTCAAATTCCTCTTTCCCCCTTGCAACCAGAATTGCAGGAAGAAATCTTGGGAGTGACACGCTCTGCTGCCGGTCTTGGCGTTCCTGCTCTTGAGGAAGTGGATATTCGCGTCTATGCCATGCGGCTAGTTAAAGGCGCGCTGCTGTTTATCGGACTGATTGTTATTATTCTGGTCATGTACGGCGGATTTATGTACATGACCGCGGCGGGAAATGAAGAAAAAATATCTAAAGCCGTCCAGATAATTACCCGCGCTGCAATTGGCACAGGCATTGTGCTAGCCTCCTATGCCATTGTATTTTTTGTCAGCCGAACACTGCAGCGCACTATTTTCCAAAATCTAAATCGGCAAGTACAAAACTGCTCCACGCAGGGCGGCGTAGCAACTTGTTGTCAGGAATTTGCCGCGTTTCAAAATGCGGGATCTATTTCATATACCTCTGGAGAGCTTGCCGAGCAAGCGCGGCGCAATCGTGAAATCCAACAGCAACGCTACGAGGAGTGGCAAGAGTGTGTAGATCGCTCCAATCCGTTTTAAGGAACACGCACAAGTCCCATCACCCCAAGCCGTCCAAATTCTTTTGAGGAAGCGCGTATCCAACCGTTTTCCCAAAACCAAATCGGCACTAGATTGCGACCAATGGTTTGATCAATCTCGCCGGTTACCAGAAATACACGGTTATATCCTTCAGTCACGTCCGCCAGAGCGCGGACGTTTTCTTTGGTATTAATACTTACCCAATTTGTCTTTACAACACGTAAATCGCGGCTGTCGCTATCCTCGCGCGGATAAAAACCAATCACGGGAAGTACGCCGCGATAATAACGCTCAAATGGCAATACTTCACTATGAGGATTGATAAGAATGAGGCATGAAACACGAGGTGTGAGACATGACTCTTGCTTCATTTCTCTTGACTCATGCGTCACAATCCAATCGGTCAGCTCATCCCAGCGGTGGTGCGCGATTTTCGCAAGTGAGGCATAGTCGGGCAAGACAAGCGCAAACATTATGATCGGAAATAAGAAGCTCAACCTCCGAGGCTTCGGAGGTTGAGCTTCCCGATATCGCGCGAATCCAACACCCATTAAAAGATATAGCGCCGGGGCAACCGCAATAAAGTATCGCGGCACCGCATTGGAAAACGCAAACCCGACAAGGAGTGGAATAGCGAGCCATGTCAGAAGAAGCTTCACGCCACTACCGCGAACTTTCAAGGCCTGCCACAAAAGAAAAATTATAACCCCACTCAAAATCGTAACCACAAAAGCACTATCTTCACCAAACACTAAAAACGTTTCCAAAATATCCAGAAAATAATTGCGGTCCGGAGGCAGATAGAAAAAATAACCTTGAGATAGCGGCGCGGCAATTTTAAAGCGGATAAAATTTGCAGCCCAGGGCAGAAATTGGAGCACTAAAAGTGCTCCAAGAATTATGAATGAAGAATTATGAATTATGAATTGTTTAAGATTGAATTTTTCTTTCCACAAAATATAAACTCCAAATACTAAAACAAACCACCAAGCGGTAATATGGGTCCAGATTAAGAGTGAGAGAATTATGAATAAGGAATAAGGAATTATGGATTTGAATTGCGATTGCCGCCGCCCCAATCCATGATTCATGATTCGTGATTCCTGATTCACCAAAAATACCCATACTGCCGTCAGCGTAAAGAACAAATACATTGCGTACATTCGGGTTTCCGTAGAATAAAATGCCTGGAAAGTGGAGATGGCCGTAAGAAAGGCGGCAAAATAACCTGCCGCGCGCGAGTGTATTTTTGCGCCAAGTACATACACCATCGGAATACTAGCTAATCCAAAAATCATGGAAAGCAAGCGCGTAGTGGTCTCCGAATTTCCAAAAACCAACATCCAAAAATGCAGGACGTAGAAATAAAGTGGCGGATTGTTTTCAAACTTTAAAAAACTCCAAATCTCGCGTAAATCCATAGAAGCAAAATGCACGGAAAATGCTTCATCAAACCAAAGCGAGCCGCGTTGACTCAATATAAAAAGACGCAAAGCAAAACCTAGCAAAATAATTCCTAAAAGCGCAATCGAGTGTTTACGCATGTAGCTTTAGACGAGCAACAGTAATAAAAAATTCAACAATATCACGAATTCCTAATTTGGATTTTCCGTGCCGGCGATCCACAAAAGTAATTGGTAACTCTACAATTCCAAATCCGGCACGCTCCGCGCGAAAAAGCATTTCTTCTTGAAACGCGTAGCCAGTGCTGGCTACCCGCGTAAGATCAATCATCTCCAAAACTTTGCGCCGGTAAGCGCGCAAACCCGAAGTAACATCGCGCGCGGAAATTTTAAGCACGCGTCGGGAAACCTCCATTGCTCCGCGAGACATCAGGATTCGCAGCCAACCCCAACCATAAATCGCTCCGCCGGAAACTCGCCGCGAGCCAATCGCAACTCCCGCGCCTTTATCCAACTCTGCCAATAAATTTGGAAGTGAGTCGGGGGAGTGCGAACCATCGCCGTCCATGGTAATGACGCGCGCAGCGCCATGATTTAAAGCTAAACTCAAACCGTCTTTTAAAGCGCTGCCTAATCCCATTTTTCGTGGACGCGAAATTATGGTTACGCGAAAGCGCTTTTTCAAAATGCGCAAAAGCTCAAAAGTTCCATCCGTAGAAGAATCATCAACCACAATAATCTCCAGCTCGGAAATTCCCAGTGCGAAAATTTGGTGAACTAATCCTTTTATAGAATCACGTTCGTTAAAAGTAGGGATAACCACGGCGGTACGCATGTTGCTTAGTATATCAGAAAACGAGGCCTTCCGCCTCGTTCCCTTATGGGGTGGGCGACCGGGATCGAACCGGCGGCCGCTCGGACCACAACCGAGTGCTCTGCCAATTGAGCTACGCCCACCACGGTTTACCAAGTCTCGCTATACTTATGCACGAGGAAATGGCAATTTCTACAAAGCCAAACTAGATTAGATAATACATTATTTTTTCTGTTTTTGTCAATATGATGAACGATAAGAACGTGTGGATCGTATATGCCACACTTGCGACAGATCTGCTTCCTTTTCTTCCGCATAAGTGATAAATAAATGCTTTCTCCGCCTTTCCATAACGGATGATATTTTCCTACTTGATATTTCAGATAGCACTCCCGTCTGCAAAAATTAAGTTTGGATTTAGATGAACGCAATTGTTTTGGCGGCGCATAAAATCCCTTTCTACACTTAGCACAGTGGACTGTTTTTCCTTTCTTGCGCCCGATGTCCGAACATACGCGTGAACAATATTTACCCTCTCCTAATTTTTTATGTGATGGCTTAATATAAAACATCTTCTTGCACCGCCTACAAAATACCCTCATATTGTTTTTCCTTCGTGTTCTAAATAATGGCAATTATGGCAAAGCCATTTTAGATTGTGAACTTTGTTATTTTGACGATTCCGATCAATATGATGCACCAAGAGCGCCCGGACATCCTCAAATCCGCAATCATCACAAATAGGTGATGTTGCCCTTCGCAACATAGTATTCCGATATGAAGCTTGGCCAGATTTCCAAAAAGGGTGTCTACTGCCTACGAATAGCGTCTTATTCTTCCAAACCGCAAAACAACTTTTATTACAAAAAAATTTTTTGGTCACCGAATTACGGCGAAAATGTCGTGGGGTGCGATATAGGTTATTCCCACAGGTAGAACATCGCATGGTCTTGCCATTCTTTTGGTCTACACCTTTGCACTTCATAGAACAATATCGCCCCCACCCAACTTTAAGAAAACTCGGCCGCGTATAAAATTGATTTTTACAGATTTTGCAAGCTCTCAATGGCATACAGTTGTAACCAGTATACCGCGCTTTATGTGATTTGTAAATACGAAGATCTGTGGATATAACCAAAGCTGACTGACAACCAAAATATAAAATCCACCCGTAGTGGGTAGATTTTAAATTTGCCCCCGGAGGGAATCGCCCCGTCATCCGACGGGGCGTCCAGTCGAATGACTGGACGAACCCACTATCCGCCTGGAGGGAATCGAACCCCCATCAATGCCTTAGAAGAGCACTGCTCTATCCATTGAGCTACAGGCGGAAAAGTAAATCTAGACTACTACAATTTTCCCTAAAAGTCAACCTGCCCTTCGTCGTCCATGAAATGTTTTATGCACTTCTTTGAGCTGGGCATCAGTAACGTGGGTGTAAACTTGCGTGGTGGTAATGGAAGAATGACCCAAAAGCGCTTGCACAGAACGAATATCAGCGCCATTGCGCAATAAATCAGTGGCGAAAGTATGACGTAAAGTATGCGGGGTAATTCGTTTGGTAATTCCTGCCGCGCGCGCGTATTTTTCAACAATGCGCTGAATAGATCGGGGCGTTAACGCTCCTGCTGCTAGCTTAACGCTAAGAGCTAAGGGCTTAGAGTTTTTTTGTTTGTGCTCTTTGCTCTTTGCTCTTTGCTCTTTGCCGCGCGAAGCTCGGTCATGCCGTACAAACAACCACTCCTCCACATCACGCCGCTCATCCAAATATTTTTTTAAACACTGCCTTGCCGCGGGCGACATAAACACTATTCGCAATTTACTACCCTTACCGCGCACAGTAAATTCTTCTTTTTTGAAATTAATATGCGTGCGTTTAAGCGCGGCCAATTCAGAAACACGCAATCCTGTTGAAAACAATATCTCCAGAATTGCTTTATCGCGAAGAGAAACGTTATCAACATTGTTTCGCGTTTCGCGTTTCGCGTTTCGTGACGCAAGCGGTGCCTCAAGTATCCGTTCAAGATCATCTTCCTCCAAAAAATCCACTTGCCTTGGAATTTGCTTACCCAATTCAATCTTTTCCGGAGCAAGAGTATTGATATCCCGCTTAGACAAATATTTTAAAAACGCGCGCAAAGCAATCAAATGATAGTTTTGCGTATTTTTTTTCAGCTCTTCTCCAGCACGATCTTTGAATCGATTAAGCCACAAACGATATTCGCGCACAACATCTTGCGTAATGCCTGCGGCACTCTTAATTCCGCGCTCACTTGACCACGACAAAAACCGCCCCAGGTAAAATTGGTAGTTGCTAATTGTTCTTCGGCTGCGGCCACGTTCAACCTCTATATATTCCAGAAATTGCCTTACTAATTTTTCTAAAGTCATATGTAGTGTCGCACAATCATTGTACCATAGATGGGCCTTGCCACAATTCAACAGGCATGGTATACTCCGGAAATCTCATTATTTAATAGTTGGCGTTGTCCTGGGTTGGCTGTTTGAGCACCGGCTTACTCGGAACATCGCGACACCTATATTTTATGCTCGAGAAGAAAAAAAAGGAGGCTTTAATTAAAAAATTCGCGACCCATGCCGGAGATACCGGCAGTCCGGAAGTGCAAATTGCCCTGTTGTCCGCGGAAATTGAGGAACTTCAGGAACATTTGCAGCAACACAAAAAAGACCATTCTTCACGGCGCGGGCTTTTACGCAAGGTTTCTGAACGCCGCCGGCTTTTAAAATATCTTGAGCGGGAAAGCAAAGATAGGACAATTTCTTTAAGAAAGAGGTTAAAACTGTAAATGATACTACAAATTACAAATCAATTTACCAATATACAAATTTGTATATTTGTATCAAAATTCGTAATTTGTAGGAATGTATATGATTAAACATTCAGAGCAGCGGGTTGCGGTTTTTATTGACACGCAGAACATGTATTACTCGGCGCGCAATCTCTATGGCGCGCGGGTAAATTTCAAAAATATTGTGGAGGACGCCGTGGCCGGAAGAAAGCTCACCCGCGCGATTGCTTATGTGGTGGCCACCAAGACTGGTGAGGAGCGCCCTTTTTTTGAAGCCCTCAAAGGCGCCGGTATTGAAACCAAAGAAAAAGAATTGCAGATTTATGCCGGGGGAGTGAAAAAAGCCGACTGGGATGTGGGCATTGCGGTTGACGCGATAAAACTCGCGGACAAGGTTGACGCGGTGGTGATTGCCTCGGGTGATGGAGATTTTGCTCCGCTTTTGGAATATCTTTCCGGGGTCAAGGGCTGTTTGG
>CAZBUQ010000028.1:0-8371 GCA_964495135.1 uncultured Gammaproteobacteria bacterium | reverse complement strand
CTAATGCCGGCGGGGTCGCCACTTCGTACTTTGAATGGAAGCAGAATATGGAAGAGGTAAAGTGGGGCAAGGATGAAGTACTTCAAAAATTAAAAGAAAAAATAGAAGGCGCCTTTGTCGAAGTTTGGAAAATTTCAAAAAAACTCAACTGCGATCTGCGCACCGCCGCTTATGCCCTGGCTTTAAAACGCTTAGAAAAAGCGATAAAGTAACAAGATTTGACTGTGGATAAAGACGTGTGGTAGACTGTGGAGGATGTATAAAAAAGATTATCCACTAACCTCAACTGAACATTAAGGCGACCGCCCCAAAGGGCGGTCGTTTTTTTGTAAGTAGCTTGGAATTGTGAGCATAGGCGAAACAATTCCCTAGCACTTACAACCCGCCGGCTTGTGGGTGCCCGCCTGCCACTGCGAGGCACGAGCGGGCAGGCCGCTAAACCGGAGTCCCGACCGCGGTCGGGACGAAGGCATGCGCGGCGCTGCTAAAGGCGGGTTTGTAGCCCTACCTAATCCTTCAAAAAGCTGAAGGCTTACGCCGGGCCATAAAAAGCCCCAAACCTTAACCGCTCTTTGAGAGGTGAATCATGGCATCTGCTGCTACCCAAGCTGTACGCGTTATACCCAAGCTTCCCCGTGATCTTCAGCCCGAGGATCTGCCGACCATCAAACCGCCACCGGTGCCCTCCGCGCTGGAGCTCATCACGCGCGCCTACGACGGAAACCACACTCTGGAGTGGCTCATCGTCGAGACGATCTTGCGCACAGTCGCCCAGGCGTTTCCGTACTTCTCCGAGGCAAAACCCCTCCATGAGTGGGCACGCGACTACGCAGATGGCAACGTCCTGTGGTCTCCTCCGCCGGAAGGGTGCGTACCGCTTGAGACCCCCGCACTTGAGCTCACGCATCCCGAGCTTCCAAACGACCATACCTATCTGCTGATTCCCGGCGGCGTAGGACGAGAGCTCTACTGCGTGGTGGTGCTTGATCATGCCGAGCTCATGAAAGCGCGGGAGAGTGGCCGGAAAGTCGCGTTTAACGCCTTCCACGCCTCAACGCTGCAACAAAGCCGACTGTTCCTGCCGGCAATCTGCAAACTCATCTTCGACACCTGCGCCAAAGCTGCGCTGTACACCGAAATCCATGTCACCCAAAAAGTGACTGATGCGCTGCGTGTCCTGGAAGATGAGCTCAAGCAGTTGTGGACCCTGCGCGGTCTGCCCTGGTAAGCTCGGTTCACGCCTACGCCGCCATGGTCCTAGCCGACCTGCTCCTTTTCCTCTTCCACCACCGCGCTGGTTTCGCCGGCCCGGTGGTTCTTTTTTTAATCCAGCACTTAGGTTTAAGTGCTGGATTAACCCGCCGGCTTGTGGGTGCCGCTAAACCGAAGCACAGCGTAGGTATGCTCGGTGCTGCGAAAGGCGGGTTGGTTGGCATAAATAATATCTAGTTTAAATGGTGGACAGAGTTGACACTAAACACTCCGTATTTTACACTATGGATGCGTCATTCAAAACGCCTTTAAGGCGGAACGGCCTGATCCCTGGCTTATACAGTCGGGTTGAGACTAAGGCCATGAAAATTTTGGGCCGCGCGCTAATATAGAGGTACTTCATGAAAATGCGGTAGCTCTCGCAGCGCGCAACTCTCCTCGCTCAAAATCTCACGGCCTCGAGCTGTTCCGCTTTAAGGGCGTTTTTTGTATTGCGCCCACCCACCAATTTGTGATAAGGTAAAACATCGCGTGAAAATAACGCGACAATCCAAACCTAAGGTGAACCATGAGAGCATTGGTTTTACCTGGCGGCGGCTTGGGTTGTGTAATCCAAGGCGGCGCCGGCTACGCGTTTGAGGAAATGGGGATTCGCTTCGACCGCATGTACGCCTGCTCGGCCGGACTGTTTACCGCGATACCTTTGTCCACCGGGCAGATACGCCCGGCCAGCCGAGTCTGGCTTAAAGATGTACACGGCGATCAATTCCTGTACTGGACCTCGGCTTCCTGGCTGGGCTGGCGCGCCGACCGTATCCGTCTGCCGCGCATGCGCTTCACCTACCTGGTGCGCCGGCGATTGCTGCATCCCGGACACGGCAACTTCAACTTGCGACAACTGGGTAAATATGGGGAGGTAGTCTGTTTCCTGACGGATTACCGTACCGGCCTTGCCCGGCGCTTGGCGGTCACATCCGAGGCCCATCCGGTCAAAATCATGTACGCGAGCATTGTCCTGCCAGGCTTGGCCGGCGATCCGGTGGAAATTGGGGGAATTCCTTATGGTGATGGCGGAGTCTCCACCCCGCTTCCGCTCCAAGCCGCGCTTGATGACGGCTGCGCCGACATTACGGTGGTCTTGACCAAGCCGCTTAGCCACCGAGAAAATCCTTGGCTGTTCCGCAACATATTGGGGCGGCTGCTGCTGCGCGACTGGCCAGAGGCGCAAAAAGCGCTGCGCGATTATGCGAATAAGCACAACGCGGCGGTTGATCTACTGCAGCGCTTGCTGCGTTTTCCGCCGCCGGAGGTGACGCTGCGCGTTGTCGCCCAGCCCGAGCGCGGGCCATACGCCAAGCTTTTCACCACCGACCCGGAACTGCTCCGCGCCTCCTTTGTCCATGGGTATCGGGAGGCCTACCATGTCTTTGGAAAAACCGCCCCGCGCGTTTTGCCCTTCTAACCTCGCTGCCTGCGTTATAGGCGGCGAGGTTCTCTTTTAAAGGTTGGGATTATTTGCTATAATATAATACGCAATATGTCGCGTCACCGCAGAAAATACCGTCACCAAGAACCCCGTCTTGCTCCGGAAACCCGCCGCGAGATTATTAGTATTTTTTTGTTTACGCTTGCGGGGTTAGCCTTTTTATCAATTTTCGGCATTGCCGGAAAAGCCGGGATGCTTATCGATACTGGTTTGCTTAAACTTTTGGGTATATTGCGCGTGCTTTTTCCCATTGCACTAATCATTGCCGGCGCGCTGCTGCTAATTGATCGTCCCAAAGGCGCGCCAATTTTTGGCACCGGGCTTTTTACCGTAAGCATGGCGGCCATGCTCCAACTGATTTACGCACCGGGAAGCGCGGGTATTGCCGCAATCACCGCTGGCACCGCTGGGGGATACCTTGGGCACTATGTTGCCTTCCCATTGTTTCAACTTTTTGGGCTTTGGGCTTCCGGCGTAATTTTAGCCGCATTGATTTTGATCTCGTTATCGCTAATTTTCTCCGCACCGCTCTCTCTGCTAGTCTTTTCCAGCCACAAACTACTGCGTGCTCTAGGGCGGGGTGCCAGTTCACTTTTAGGAATTTTTCGCCGTCCAAAAATTTACGGCGCGTACGCGGAAAAGCCAACGCAACAAGAATTGAATTTTGAAGAACATGAAATTGAAAATAATGAGCCCGCGGCTGAACCAACCGAGGAATCCGAGGTGAAGGAAAAAGATAAATCTGAAACTTTGGAAATTAAACCTCGCCGCCGTATTGGCCCCATTGCTCTGCCGCTGGAACTTTTAGAAAAAAACGGCAGTAAACCGGTTTCGGGGGATATTCGCGGCCGCCAGGAAATTATTAAAAAAACTTTGGAAAATTTTGGCATTGATGTGGAGATGGCCGACGTTTCGGTTGGACCCACGGTTACCCAATATACTCTGCGCCCGGCAGTGGGGGTAAAACTTGCCTCGATTACCGCGCTTTCTAATGACTTGTCTTTAGCTTTAGCCGCGCATCCGATTCGCATTGAAGCGCCGATTCCCGGAAAATCGCTCGTGGGTATTGAAGTTCCCAACGAACAAAGCTCGACTGTGCGTTTGCGCGAAGTTTTAGAAACGCCTGAATGGCACAAACGCACCTCCACTTTAACCTTATCAATCGGCCGTGATGTGGCGGGCAAACCTTATCTTGCGGATTTGGCGCGGATGCCCCATCTTCTGGTAGCCGGATCAACCGGTTCCGGAAAAACCGTGTGCTTAAACACCATTATTTTGTCGTTGCTTTATCAAAACAGTCCGGATGATTTAAAACTCTTACTTATTGATCCTAAACGCGTGGAACTCCCCGCTTATAACGGAATACCGCATCTGCTCTCTCCGGTCATTACCGATGTTAAACAAACCATCACGGCCTTGCGTTTCGCGCTCATGGAAATGGAGCGCCGTTTTGAAACTCTGGCCGGCGTAGGCGCGCGCGATCTCAAAAGCTTTAATGAAGGCCGCGCGCCGGATGAACGCATGCCCTATCTGGTAATTATGGTTGACGAGCTGGCTGATCTCATGGTCGCCGCCGCCTCGGAAGTTGAAGCCGCGATTATTCGGCTTGCGCAAATGGCTCGCGCGGTTGGCATTCACTTAATCCTGGCGACACAGCGTCCTTCCGTCGATGTGATAACCGGACTCATCAAAGCCAACATTACCTCGCGCATTGCTTTTTCCGTGGCCTCCTTAACCGATTCGCGCACCATTTTGGATACTGCCGGCGCGGAAAAACTTTTGGGCCGCGGCGATATGCTGTTTACGACGGCCGAACTTTCCAAACCAAAACGCTTGCAAGGGGTGTATGTTTCAGATCAGGAAATTCGCCGGGTAGTGGAGTATTTGAAAAAAGCGGGCGAGCCGCAATATGTTGAAATTAGCGCGCCGCAGGAGAGAGGCCCGAGCGGCGGCTTTGCAGATACGGATGAAGACGCTGACCCTTTACTTCCGGAAGCGAAAGCGTTAATTTTGCAGGCCGGAAAAGCTTCCGCCTCGCTTTTGCAGCGTCGCTTAAAAGTCGGCTATGCCCGCGCGGCGCGGATTTTAGACCTTTTGGAAGAAGAGGGCTTTATTGGGCCGGGCGAAGGCGCCAAACCCCGCGAGATCTTGGCACCTCGCCAGGACTCATGATAAGATAAGTTGGATATGACGCTTCGACGAATAACTTTGCTCTTGGGAATTGTTGCGCTTTTGGCTTATTTAGGATTGGAGCTAAAATCACTCTTGGCACCGCCGCCTCTGGAGTTAAACTCGCCGCCACAAGGTTTAACTACCTCGAATAAAACCATTGAAATCAGCGGAAAAACCATGCCGGGGGCGCTAGTAGAAGTCAATGGCGAAAAACTTCCGGCCCTGACTTCCGGCAAATTTAAGGAAATTGTAGTTTTAAGCCGCGGCTTAAACACCATCACGGTCAGCGCGAAAAAGCGCTACAGCCGTCCAACGGTTGTTGAGCGCCAAGTTTTTATTATAGCCGGCGAAAAAATTTCCATACATCAAGTGGAGGGATTTAACAGAAGGTAAACTTTAATAGCTATGGCTAGACAGTCTGACGCGCAAAAGGAAAAAAATAAAGCCGCTGAAGCGGCTGTCGCTCAAATAAAGGAAAAATTCGGCGCTGGCTCGATAATGCGGCTGGGGGAAGGACGCAAAATGACAGTCGAGAGTATTCCGACCGGCTGCCTGTCTTTGGATATTGCCTTAGGGGTTGGCGGCGTTCCGCGCGGACGCATTATTGAAATTTACGGACCGGAATCCAGCGGAAAAACAACTTTATCCCAGCACATTATTGCCGAGGTTCAAAAACTTGGCGGGCTTGCCGCGTTTGTTGACGCGGAACACGCGCTGGATCCGGAATATGCCAAAAAAATTGGCGTGCGCGTGGAAGATTTACTTATCTCACAGCCGGATACCGGTGAACAGGCGCTGGATATCGTAGAGACATTGGTGCGCTCCGGCGCGGTGGACGTAATCGTAGTTGACTCGGTAGCTGCGCTGACTCCCCGGGCGGAAATTGAGGGCGAAATGGGCGACAGCCACATGGGGCTTCAGGCGCGGTTGATGTCGCAAGCGCTTCGCAAACTTACCGGCATTATTTCTAAATCCAATACCTGTCTGATTTTCATCAACCAAATCCGCATGAAAATCGGGGTCATGTTTGGCAATCCGGAAACCACCACTGGCGGAAACGCGCTGAAGTTTTACTGTTCCGTGCGTATTGATGTGCGCCGCGCCGCGCAGATTAAACAAGGCGATCAAATTATTGGCAACCGCGTCAAAGCCAAAATCGTAAAAAATAAAGTGGCTCCGCCATTTCGTTTGACCGAATTTGATATTATGTACAATGAGGGGATCTCAATTTCGGGCGACACCCTGGATACCGCGGTGGTGCACGGCGTAGTGGAAAAATCCGGCAATTCCTACATTTATGAGGGGTCGCGTCTTGGCGTCGGCCGGGAAAACGCAAAACTATTCTTGAAAGCCAACCCGGAGGTATTGACGGCCATTCGCGCCAAAGTAATTGACACAGTCCACGCCAAGGAACACGCGGTAATTGAGCCGGAAGCGGCCACTGCGGCCGTAGGCGCGGAAGAAACTTAACTAAAACAGCGGTTAATTTAAGACTAGGCGGCAACTTCGCCGCCTTTTTGATTAACCATTGCACCTATATCTTTTTTTAAATATTATTACCTACTCTTGGGTAGCGCGTTCAACGTACTCGCTAGTATCGGTATTTACAATTACCGTATCGCCTTCTTTGATAAAGAGCGGCACGCGAACTTTCAATCCGTTTTCCAAAACAATTTCCTTGGTCACGTTGCCGGAAGTATCCCCTTTAACCGCGGGCGGCGCCTCCGCTACTTTGAGCGTAACTTTTTTAGGAAAATCCACGGTAATCGGTACACCATTTTCATCTACCAATAAAACCACTTCTAATCCTTCTTTAAGATATTGCGCGTACTGACCAATAACTTCGCTACCCACTGAAAATTGCTCATAGGTTTTCATGTCCATAAAAGTTTGCTCTGTCGGCGTGCCATAAAGATACTGTACTTTTCTGCGCTCCATCTCCATAAACTCCACCGCCTCATCGGATTTGAAAGTGTTTTCCACCACTTTACCGGTTTTTAAGGCCTTAAGTTTGGAACGCACAAAAGCCGAGCCCTTGCCAGGGTTAACATGCTGAAAATCAACCACCAAATGCGGCTCGCCTTTATAATTAAGTATCAATCCTCGTGAAATTTCATTTGCCTTGGCCATGCTGTGTACGAATTACCTGCCTGCGCAGGCAGGCGAATCTTGTACGAATACTACGAATTTGAATATATTACACGATCACATGGGTTATGACAAGCCCCAAAGCTCTTTTGCAGGAAAAGTCAAGACTTCCTCAATATTTTTGGCGTTAGTCAGCAGCATTACGAGCCGATCCACACCCAAAGCAATACCCGCCGAGGGCGGCATACATCCTACCGCCTCCAAAAAATCCTCATCCAACGGAATAACTTTTTTACCCAGTTTTTTGCGCATTTTTTGTTCACTTAAAAACCGCACGCGCTGCTTTTGCGCGTCGGTCAATTCCGAAAACGCGTTAGCCAGCTCCATGCCGGCAATGTAGAGCTCAAACCGCTCGGCAACGTCTGCTGTTCTGTTGTTCTGCTGCTTTGCTGCCTTGATGCGCGCCAATGCCGCCATGCGCGCTGGATACTCATATAGAATAGTCGGTTTGGTCAACCCGAGTTTTGGTTCAATTTGAGTCAAAAAGATTTTAAAAAATGTGTCATCAGCTTGAACCTCATCAAGATCAGCATCTGCATATTTTTTAAATGCCTCACGCACAGTCAACCGTTCCCAAGGGGGGGAAAAATCAATTCCTTTTCCTTGATACTCAATTGTTTTAATGTTTTCTTGTTTTAATGATGTAATGATGTAAGCCGCCATTTTCTCCACATCTTCCATAATCTTTGTATAATCAGCATGAGCTCGGTACCATTCCAAAATCGTAAACTCCGGATTATGTAGTCCGCCAAAATGTTCGCCGGCGCGAAACGCTCGCGTAATTTCAAAAGTCTTTTTAAATCCGGCGGCTAACAGTTTTTTATGCGCGTATTCCGGTGAGGTAATGAGGTAACCGTGATGTTTGCGTCCCTGTTCATCCGCGCACTCGGTTTTAAACGGATTTAAATATGGCTCTTGTCCGGCATACGGCGTAAAAACTGGAGTTTCGACTTCTAAAAAACCCTCTTTAACAAAAAACCCCCGGATCGCTTGCACAACCCGAGCCCGTATTCTTAATCGTTTCTGCAATTTCTTATCCTGCAATCGCTTCCAACTCATATTTTTTCCTCACTTCCCAAAGAAGTGGTGCTGGATGCCCTGCTAAGGAGACCCGCAGGCCCGCTAGAATTTTTTTACTCTAAGATACTGATTTTGCGGGCCGAGGACGGAGCGAGGCTGGGTAGGATTGGGCCGTAGTATATCGTGACCGAGCGTATCCGAAGCAGGGTATCAACACCACTTCTCAATACCACCCCCTACTCCGGCGTATACGGCATAATCGCCAGCGTTCGCGCGTGCTTAATCGTCCGCGCGACCTTGCGCTGATGTTTAGCGCAAAGACCGGATCTGCGC
>CAZBUQ010000027.1:0-8424 GCA_964495135.1 uncultured Gammaproteobacteria bacterium | reverse complement strand
ATTGGTTTTGGCGTTATAGTAAGTCGATTGGCCCGGTTGCCAAACGAGGAGATAATGGCTGAGCGTTTTATTACTGCCAATCCTCTTGCTCTCAAACAGATTCAAGGATTTTCAAAATATCGCAGTTGCGTTGGGCATGATTATCGTAGCTCGACGCTTGCCGGAGAAATGGAAAAGACGCCGCGTTCGATGAAGCACTATGTAATAGTGAAACCGGAGTTTCGCGGTACGGTTGATAAAGTCGATGCGTTTGCGCCATTTGATGGAGAGATTTCCGTTGTTGAGAATGATTTATCAAGCGGAAGCCAAGTCTGGCTAACGCCAAATCCGCGCCGGGCCTTAAAGTGGCAATTTGTTTTCTTTCATATCACGCTGGATAACGGTTTGCAGAAAGGCACGAAGGTGGCTGCGGGTCAGCATATTGGGAAGGCGTATCTGAAACGCGGTTCTGACGATACTACAGACAATTTTGATATGGGTTTAAAATTTACCCAGCCAATGCGCCGACCGGCTGTTGATGTGCTGTTTGGCCATGCGACACAAAGCGTGGTTGAAGAATATAATAAGTACGGAATAGACATTGATGATTTGATTATATCGGAAGGTGATCGCGATCTGAATCCGTGCCCACTTTCTTCACGTTATGACGGGCCGGATGTCACCTTTCCCCATGGTATGATGGCGGATGACTATGTTTGGTTAAAATAGGAGCATATGACAACCGAAGAAACGCAAAAAGAGCTAGAAGTGATTAAGGAGCGAAATCGGCGTGTAGAGGCGGATAAAGCCTGGGAGGTTTCATGGATCCGTCGTTTGTTTATCGCGGCGGTGACCTATCTTACTGCCGGAGTTTGGTTGGTGACGATTGGCGATACTAATCCCTGGCTTAAAGCGTTTGTCCCCACCGCTGGCTATCTCCTCTCAACTTTTTCACTTCCGCCGCTTAAAAAGTGGTGGACGGAAAAAAGAAAAGTATGAAAATTTTTGTAAAGGCAAAGCCGGGGGCAAAGGAGGAACAAGTGGAAAAAATTGACCCGCCTGCCGGACGGGCAGGTGAGACGCATTTTGTGGTGGCGGTGCGTGAGCCGCCGGTTCAAGGTCGGGCTAATTTAGCCATTGTGAAAGCGCTGGCCGATTATTTTGGTGTGGCACCCACCAGGGTTAGAATTATTTCTGGTTATACTGCGCGTCAAAAAGTCGTAGAGATTTTTATTGCATGAGGAAATTAATTTTGAAACCGAAATTTTTCGCGCGGCCAACACTTACGGTTGCGCGTGAACTTTTGGGAAAGTTTTTGGTGCGCAGGGTAGGGGAGAAAATAATGGCCGGCATGATTACGGAGGTAGAAGCCTATGTTGGTCTGGAAGATAAAGCATCACACGCCTCACGGGGTAAAACTGCGCGCACGGAAGTAATGTTTGGCAAGCCGGGATATTGGTATGTGTATTTAGTTTATGGTATGCACTTTTGCCTCAATGTGGTTACGGAAAAAGCCGGCTATCCCGCGGCAATTTTGATACGCGCGGTTGATCAGACTTTTGGGCCAGGCCGGGTTTGCAAAAAGTTTAAAATTGATCGCCAGCTTAACAAAAAATCTGTTACGACAAAAATCAGCAGTTTGTGGATTGAGGAGCGCGGTGTTAAAATAAATCCTAACGATATTAAACAGAGCAAGCGAGTCGGAGTAGATTACGCGGGGAAGTGGAAAAATAAGCTTTGGCGATTCTACGTTTCGGGCGCCTGCCCGCCTCTGGCGGGAAACGGAGAATGAATGATTTATAATCTGGTTAAATAAAAAAAGAATCCGACTAAAGCGGAAAGGTTGGTGTGAGGGAGACGGTACGCAGTGGCGTGCTTTGCACGCGTGACTGGTAGCGCTCCCTTTGCTCTCCTCGCTGGATTTAGAAGGAACAGTTGAAGGAACAGTATGCCGGAAGTGCGGCGGGGGTCTAGGTGGGCGTCTGCTCGAGATGTTTGCCGATGAGCCACACCACCGTGAACAGGCAGGTAGGCGGTACCGCGATCAGCGCTACGAGCAACAGGGTCTTCAGCATGGTCAGCTCCTCTGTGGATGACTGGTTCACCGTAAACCTCCTTAAATTCGATTTCCAAATCGAAGTAGATAGTGTATCGTGGCCGGGATTTTCTGTCAAGGCCCCTTGTGTATAACCAACAAATGTGGTAGGATTTATTAGTTTTTAGTATGGCTAATCGAGATTACTACGAAGTTTTAGGAATATCCAAATCTGCCACACAGGCGGATATTAAAGCTGCTTTTCGTAAAAAAGCTTTGGAGCACCACCCGGACAAAGGAGGGGACGCCACGAAATTTAAGGAGATCAACGAGGCCTATCAGGCTTTGGGCAAAGAAGACACGCGGCGCCAATATGATCAGTACGGCTCCAGCTTTGAACAAATGCGCAAAGCCGGTTTTCAGGGCGCGGGTTTTGATCCGCGCGAGTTTGGATTTGATATTGGCGATCTTTCGGATTTGTTTGGGGGACTAGGAGATATTTTTGGGTTTGGCGGAAGAGGTGGCGGTCGCACGCCGCGGGGACGCGATATTGAGATGGAGGTGGGGGTAGATTTTTTGGAAGTGGTCCATGGAACTACTCGGGAAATTGAAATTGACAAAATTAATGCCTGTTCGCGTTGTGCCGGCAGCAGCGCGGAACCCGGAGCGAATTTTAAAAATTGTTCAACTTGCGGCGGCACCGGCAAGATCGCTAAAATGACCCAGTCTTTCTTTGGCGCCATTCAAACGGTGACGACTTGTCACTCGTGCCATGGGGTTGGAAAATATCCGGAAAAAGAATGTACGGCTTGCCATGGCAAAGGTGTGGCCCGCGGCAAACGCGTGCTCAAAGTTAAAATTCCAGCCGGTATTGAAGATGGAGGAACGATTCGCTTTGCCGGTGAAGGTGAGGCGGTGCGCGGTGGGGCCGCCGGCGATCTGTATTTGCATGTGCGCGTGCGTCCGCATAAAGATTTGGAGCGGCGCGGCAATGATATTTGGAGCAAAGTGGCGGTGCCGTTTAAAGTCGCGGCGCTAGGCGGTGAGGTGGAAGTTTTAACGGCGGACGGCGCGCGGGAATTAAAAATTTCAGCCGGAACGCAGTCCGGGACCGTTATGAAGCTAAAAGGATTAGGAGTGGCGCATTTGCGCGGTAGCAATCGCGGTGATCATTTTGTGGAGGTGCATGTTAAAGTTCCGGAACGGTTGAGCCGACATCAGCGGAAAATTTTGGAGGAATTTGAAGATTAAAAAAGTTATGTGGTATACTTGAATACTATGGGAAACACTTCTAACAACGATTCTCCAAAGGAGGAGGCCACACTTAATGAACAAATGCTGCGCTTAACGCGGGCCATTGAAAAAGCTAACTCATTTTGGCGAGCATTTTTGTTAGGCGTGGTGCGCGGATTAGGAGTCGCGATAGGCGCGACAATTATTGCCGCTGCCGTGGTTGCGCTGCTCGTGCGAGGGCTTAAAACCTTGCATCTAGATCAGCTTTTCGGTTCAGCCGGAACACAGCTGCCGGTATTTAATCTTTTGCAGCAATTCTCGCCCAACGACCTTGAGCGCTTTGCGCCGATGATAGAGGAAGCCCAGCGCGCTTCACAAGAATCCATGCGTAAGTAGTAGGATTTATTTTTTGGCAATTTCATGCGACGATACTTTTACTTAACCCTGTTGCTTCTCGCGTTCATTTTAATTTTTTGGTACTCGGCAAAGTTTCAAAGTAGTTTTTACAGTATTGTCGACTTTTTAAAAGCACAGGCGGAAGTCCGACCGGTTACCAGCGTAGCCGTGTTTGTGCTTTTCGCCGCGGTGTCCGCGATGTTTTCCCCATTCAGTTCAGTGCCACTTGTTCCTCCGGCGATTCTGATTTGGGGGAACTCGCTTACTTTTCTGCTTTTACTTATTGGTTGGCTTTGCGGTGGAATCCTTACTTATCTGGCCGGATTTTATGGCATTAATCCGGTGCTTAAAAAGTTTGTTGATCTTGACGGGAAAATTCGTTTTTATCAGGACAAACTTTCGCGGCGTACTGAATTATGGTTGGTCCTGCTTTTTCGTTTAGCCATGCCAGCCGAGGTACCGGGCTATGTGTTGGGAATTGTACGCTATAATTTTGGTTGGTATTTTTTTGCGACTTTGGTTTCTGAATTAGTGTTTGCGTTAGCCACGGTGTACGGCAGTGAGGCAATTTTGGAAAAACGGCTCGGACTTTTACTTATGCTTGGCGTAGCTATGCTCGCGTTTTTTGCGGGCATGCTATATTTATTTTCCCGCGCGCTTAAGCAGCGCCGGAGGTATAGAAAGGAGGTGAGTGATAATGAAATTTCACGTTTGCAGTAGCTGTTCAGGAAAATGCGCGGATTGGGGTCTATTGGTTTTGCGGCTTGGCGTAGGAGTCGTGTTTTTCGCGCATGGCGCGCAAAAACTTTTTGGTTGGTTTGGCGGCGGCGGTCTTACCGGAACAGCCGGATTTTTTGGTACTCTTGGACTGGCGCCGGCCGCGTTTTGGACATGGCTCGTGGCATTGGTTGAAACCTTTGGCGGTTTGGCCTTGATTTTGGGATTGTTCACTTCCGTAGCAGGCGCGTTGCTCTTCATTAACATGGCAGTAGCGTTCTTCCTGGTGCATCTTAAGAATGGTTTTTTTGCGGGCAAAGGCGGATATGAATTTGTGCTGACGCTTGGGGTGGCCGCGTTGGCGTTGGCGCTTTCCGGCGCCGGACGATTCGCGCTTGATGCAAAGATGTGTAAAAGCTGTAAAGGAAAGGGGAATGTTGACACGCGTACGAGCGTGTGATAGACTAAGTACAACTACATTTAGAGTTCAGAGACATAGTCGAGTTTCTGTCATATGTAGTTTCATTATTTATTTTTTACTGCATATGCAAGGAACTATCAAACGCCTTGTCCGTGAGAAAAGCTTTGGCTTTATCGGCGGAGAAGGTGGAGCGAAAGATGTATTCTTTCACGCTTCAGGTTTGAAGGGAGTTGAATTTGCCGAGCTGAACGAAGGTGATACGGTTTCCTTTGACGTAGAGGATTCGGAAAAAGGGCCTCGCGCGGTCAATGTTGCGCGCGCCTAAATCAACAAAAATCCAAAAACGTCCCGATCGCGATCGGGACGTTTTTGTGATATACTAAATATAGGATATTGGGACTGTTGCCGAATATCCATTTTGCCCCCTGCCGTCAAAATTCGGCTGCGGCTTGCTGAAAAATCCTCAAAATAACTCTGTTATTATTACGTTTTTTCAGCTTCGTCTCGCTCGAATTTTGACAGCATGACATCAAAAGTCTATTCGACAACAATCCCATATGCAACAAGAAGCCGAGTTGGCAATCTTTGGGGGTGGATGTTTTTGGTGTACTGAAGCAGTTTTTAAAATGTTGAGCGGGGTGATAGCGGTAACGCCAGGATATGCCGGCGGCACAAAGGATAAACCCACCTACGCCGCGGTGTCATCTGGAAAAACCGGTCATGCCGAGGTGGTGCGCGTGGAATATGATCCGTCAAAAATTTCTTATGCTGATTTGTTGACGGTGTTTTTCGCCACCCACGATCCAACCGCGCTTAATCGCCAAGGTGCGGATGTGGGGACGCAGTATCGTTCCATAATTTTTTATACCAGTGCTGCACAGAAGCAAGAGGCCGAGCAGTTTATTAATGAGTTAAACGCGGTAAGTTCAAAAGGTAAACCGATTGTTACGGAGATAAAACCCCTGGAACATTTTTTTGAAGCTGAAGAGTATCACAAAAATTTTTACGAGCGCAACACAGAATCCCCATATTGCCAATTTGTCATTGATCCAAAACTTGAAAAAGTACGTAAGAATTTTGCAAAATTAATAAAGTAAGCTATATACTATTACTATGGCAAGCGAATCCAAAACCGATAAGGATTGGAAAGAAAAACTGACGCCGGAGCAGTATCATGTGCTGCGGCAAAAAGGAACAGAACCGCCCGGATCGGGAAAGTATGTAAAAAAGACAAGCGACGGAATGTATCATTGTGCCGCCTGTGGCGCAGTATTGTTCAGTTCCGAGGCACAGTTTGAATCTACTGAACCTGGTTTGCGCGGTTGGCCAAGTTTTGAGCGCGTGGAAAATCTTGAAAATATTGAACTTCGTCCGGATAATAGTTTAGGGGCGCAACGTACCGAAGTGCTTTGTAAAAAATGCGGTTCGCATCTGGGTCATGTGTTTGACGCGGCGGATTCCAAAACCGGAAAACATTTTTGCATTAATTCCTGCGCGCTGGAGCTTAAAAAGAAGTGATTTTGAAATATAGCCGAGCTGTGCTAAACTATAACAATTATGGGAGAAGAAGCTAAAAGCGTGCAACGGCAAGAAAGTACGACTTCGCTTTATTTGCGGAATTTTATATTTGGCGTGGAAGATAGTTTGGTTTCCACCGTAGGGTTGCTTTCCGGAATCGCGGCGGTAGGCGTCGGGCGGGGAATAATTTTTGTTACCGGAGTGATTTTGATTTTTGTGGAAGCGTTTTCCATGGCGGTTGGCAGTTTTTTGTCGGAACATTCGGCCGACGAATATTTAAGTGAAAAAGGCGCGGTTTTGCGACCAACCATTATCGCGGCGCTGATTATGTTTTTTTCCTATTTTGGCGCGGGATTTATTCCGCTGACCCCTTATATTGTTGCCGAAGTTGGCAGCGCTTTGGGAATTTCAATAGGGCTAACACTTTTAGCTTTGTTTGCGCTGGGCGCGGGAAGCGCGAAAATGTTTGGGGCGCGGGTAGGGCGGAATGGTTTGAAAATGCTTATAATCGGAGGTATTGCGGTTATTATGGGTGTAGTGGTTGGCGGGATTGCGCAGCAGTTTTTACCCGCGACTTTGTAAAGTTGTGATTCCAGAGGTTGAGCCTGTGTATTATCTATGTATTGACAGAGGTATCGTTTTTATTTAAGGTTAAGATGTCCCTAGCATAAGGAGACGAACGATGCGAATTGCCATTGCTGGACTTGGGAACATTGGCGCCGAAGTTGCGCGCCAGTGTTTGGACAAAGCCGAGTTGTACGCGCAGCGGGCAGAAGGGCCGATCACGGTTACGGACGTGAGTGCGCGGGATCGCGGTAAGGACCGCGGGTTTGATCTGCGCAAGCATGGAATCCGCTTCTGGAAGGATCCGACCAAGATGGCGAGCGAGGCGGACGTGGACATCGTGGTGGAGCTCATCGGCGGGGCCGATGGCGTGGCTTTGCGCGTGGTTGAGGTCGCGATCGCTCGCGGCGTGCATGTGGTCACCGCCAACAAGGCGCTGCTGGCAAAGCATGGCATGCGGCTCTCGCGCCTGGCCGAGGCGCGCGGCGTGACGCTCGCGTTCGAGGCCGCGGTGGCCGGAGGCATTCCGGTCGTGGAACTCTTGCGGCAGGGGCTGGCGGCCAACGTCGTCACCCAGATCGTGGGCATCCTGAACGGCACCACGAACTTCATCCTGTCGCAGATGCTGGGCACGGGATGCAGCTACGATGCGGCGCTCAAGCAGGCCCAGCAGCGCGGCTATGCCGAGGCGGACCCGACTCTTGATGTGAACGGCATGGATGCGGCAGCCAAGCTGGCGATTCTTTCAGCGCTGGCCTTTGGCGTGCCGGTAGATCTTTCCGGTATGCCCGTGGAAGGGATCGAAAGAATCACCGCACTCGACATCCAGCGGGCCAGTCAGCTCGGCCTCACGGTGAAGCTTCTGTGCATTGCGCGGAATACCGCACAGGGTCTGGAGCGATGGGTGCAGCCGTGCCTGGTTCCGGCCGACTCGGTCATCGGCAAGGTGGTAGGCGCTACTAACGCGGTGGCCATCACGGGCGAACCCCTGGGTACGCTTGTGATTCAAGGTCAGGGCGCCGGCGCTGGTCCCACGGCTTCGGCAGTCATCGCGGACATCATTGACCTGGCGACTGGTCGCCGCTTGCCGGCTTTCGGCAAGCTGGCTTCCGAGTTGCGCGCAGTTCCGGAGCTGGTGCCGGGCGACCGCAAGGGCGAGTACTACTTGCGGCTGCAGGCTGTGGACCAGCCACGCGTCCTGGGTGATGTGTTGAGCCTGTTCGGGATGCAGGGAATTTCGATGGGTCCAACTGATCAGCCGGACGTGGTGCCTGACGAGCATGGAGCGGTTCCGGTCTTCTTGACCACGCGGCGGACGCAGGAGGCCGCGGTGCAGCGGGCGCTCATCATGATCCGCGAGCTTACCACGGTCAAGGGAGAGCCGTGCCTCATGCGCATCGAGCGCAACGTGTAGGAGTAAGGAGGAGGGGAAACGCATCAACAACCCCCGAGGTCGCCAAGCAGTGCGCGACCTCGGGGATCTTTTTAATCCAGCACTTAAATTAAGTGCTGGATTAACCCGCCGGCTTTCCGGTGCCACTAAACCGAATGGCATGCGCGG
>CAZBUQ010000026.1:5608-8452 GCA_964495135.1 uncultured Gammaproteobacteria bacterium | reverse complement strand
GTCTCGCCCCGCGAGGCAATGCGGATTCCTTTTCCTGCTTTAATTATTTCCCGAAGGTTGTGCCGCATATATTCGGTGTCGCCACAGTATTATGCAAACAACTATTAACCCAAAAAGAAAAAGCGCGCCCGCGACTGATACGCCAATATCCAACGCCCCAAATCGCGCGAAAAAGTCCGCGATGCTGATAACATATTCCAATAGCATGCGCGCCCCATATGAAAGTAAAACGCCCAAAGGGTGAAACAAAAAATCAGCGGCAACCGCAAAAAAACCAAAGGCCATGGCAAAGGGAATGAACGGAATAATTAAAATATTGGTTATTAGTGAAAACGGCCCGATCATACCGGTTACCTGTAAAATCAAGGGGGCGGTCAGAAGAATCGCCGCCGCCGAGGCCGCGCCCGCTTCGCGAATACCCAGGAATTTGGGCAAGAAACGCAGGGCGGTATGTTTTGAAAAATCATCAGCCAGCCACAGTAGCGCGATGGCTGCTAAAAAAGAAAGCTGAAAACCCAAATCAAATCTTAACAAGTACGGATTTGCGATCAACATAACCGCGCCGGCCAAAGTCAACGCCACATGCATTTTTGAAAGACGGCCAATGCCTTTCGCGCCAAGCACCAAAAATCCCATAATCGCGGCGCGCACCACCGAGGCCTCGGCGCCGGTTACAATCACAAATCCAAAAATTATAAGTAGGGCCAAAGGCAGAGCTTGCCGCCGAGTCAGCCACAAAAAAATCAACGCTAAAATGAGCAAACGCGCGATTATTGTAACATTGTAACCGGAAAGCGCGGTGATATGGGAAATTCCGGTGATCCGAAAAGTTTCCTTCATTTCGCTGGAAAATCCGCTGGTATCGCCGTAAAGCAGGCCCGCGAGCAGTCCGCTATAAGGCGCGGGAAAAAGCGTATTTAAACGCGCGTGAAACGCTTCGCGAATTTTAAAAAGCTGAACCCGAAAACCGCTGCTAGCTTGGGCTATACTTGCAACATACTCCGGAAAAGCGCAGGAAGCCTGAACATTAAATCGCCGTGAATACTCTTCATACTCGCCAAGCTCGTTTAATTTGCAAGTAAACTGCAGTGTTTCCCCGAATTTATATTCTGGAAAAAGAAAAGTCGTTAAAATTATTTTTCCACTCCGGCCTTCCGGTTCCACGATGTAGGCAGCTGTTTTTTCACGCACCCGCGGAAATTCCGAAATCCGCCCTTTTAGGGTTTGCTCTTGCCCTACCAAATTAACGATCGCGTTTGGGTCTTGGAAATTAGGAACCGCGCGAGCGTAATTAAATAAGCCCAAAGTAAACATGGATGCGAGGGCAAAGGCAACCCATCGCTTGCTTTCAACCCCTAAAAATGCCGCGAAAATCGCGCCTGACGCGCCAGTTAAAAAAATAATATAAAACAGCCATGGTTCCGCGATAACATTTAGGGGAGAGAAAAAAGAATGCGCGGCGATGCCTAAAACAAAAGCCAGGCAGAGCATGAAAAAAACTGTCGACCTCCGCATACCCGCGGCGTTAGTTATCTTCGTCTATATCTTTAAGCGCGATTTTTTTAACCAATTCGTTAAGCTGGTGTTCAAGCTGTTCAATCCGGCCATGAACTCTAAACAGCAAGTAGAAAAGCAAGACAATCGCAATATAAAATACGGCATCCGCGCCGCGGCCAACGCCTAAAAATCCAGCCAATCTATTGGTCGCCTGCGGAACCCAAACTAAAGCGCCCGCGGCAGCCCAAAGTAATATCCAAATAATTAGGCCACTTTTTGAAACCGCACCTGTCTTAAAACGCCGCACTACTCCAAAAAGTGCAAACACGGCTAGGGCAGTAACTAGAATTTGAATAATCATCGAAAAAATTTAAGTACAATAAGTTTCCAAAGTGTTTGGAGTCCGCGAAAAAACCCTTGACCTTTGGAAAGTGAATATTTTGTATAACTTACGGTAATTGGAACCTCTTTCATGTTTAAGCCAAGCCGGGCGATTTCACGGATAATTTCACTGGATACTTCCATAGTGGAGGTGCGCAAACGCAACTGTCTGGCCGCGTTTGCGGAAAACGCCCGAAATCCGGACTGACTGTCGGAGACCCAAATTCCGAAAAGTAGCCAGGTAAATAAATTGCCACACAAATTCGCAATCTGACGATGTCTAGGAATATTATGCAATGCCTTTATGTTTTCATGTTTTAATGTTTTCATGAATCTTGAGCCAAGAACCACCTCTGCTTCGCCCTTCACAATCGGTGCAATTAAGCTTGGGATCTCGGCTGGGTCGTGCTGTCCATCGCCATCCAGCGTAATCATGACGTCTGCGCCAAGTTTAAGCGCGCCGGCAATTCCGGTGGACAATGCCGCGCCAAGCCCGCGATTTATCGGGTGGCGCAATACAAACGCGCCGGCCAAGCGCGCCACCTGCGCTGTTTTATCAGATGATCCGTCATCAACTACAATTGTCTGAATCATGGATCTGGAATCATGAATCATGGAAATTGAGCGCACCACGTCGCCCACGGTTTGCTCTTCATTGTAAGCCGGAATTACGACTACTATCTTCATATTATGTCAGTTTAACATATCCTTGGCTTAAAACAAAAGCCGCTCCGTTTAGGAGCGGCTTTTTTAATCAATGTCAGGATTATCTTGGTGCCAGTACGTACCCCCAGGCCTTAACCGCGGCCCAATCAATCGGCGAGGCTGGCAGGCGTTTAAATACGGTCCGGAATTTGCCAATTCCGATTCGCTCCTTGTCCAGATTACGCTCGAAGCGAATCCTATAGAGCAAGGTATTCCAAGCCAGATCATCAGCCGCGACTTTAAAGTTAGGGGCGCTGCGTC
>CAZBUQ010000026.1:0-5598 GCA_964495135.1 uncultured Gammaproteobacteria bacterium | reverse complement strand
CGCCGGCTTGTCCGACTTCTTTAGTCAAATTGCGTTCGGATGGCTTTTTTCCGGTAGCGACTTCTTCAAAGAAAGCCGTGGGGTTGTTCGGGAATCGTCCCAGTGTGTCAAACGCGTCGCGGACCAGCGCAAGCCGCTCACCAGAACCAAGTTTTTGCGTTGCGATAGAGATTCCGTAGGTAACGAAATTGGTAGCTTGAGTTACTTGCGCGGCGGCTAAGGTCAGACCAAATTCGGACGCGCTACTGCTAACTTTGGTGGAACTGGATGCTTCAGCCGCGGTATCGCGAGCTACACCAATCTGTGCAGCAAGTTGAGCCGCGTCAGAAAGCACCCCTACTGCTACCGGAGCGGCTGGAGCCGCGGCTGCCGGCGCGGCAGTTACTGCTCCGGTTGGATAGGTTGGGCCAGTGCTTACTGCTCCGCCACCGCCACTTGCCACCGAACTGGTACCACCACCTGAAGACTGGGTCGTAAACGAACCGGTAAGCGCAGTGCTGTTATTCAGGTTATTATCTTCTGCGCAGATACCAACATAATAGGTAGTTCCAGCAGTCAAGCCAGTCAAACTGATACTAGCGCTTGTTGATTCTGTTGAGGTTCCACCCGAACAATCCGAAAGCGAACTGGTGGAGTAATTGATAAGATACCTACCGATACTACCGCTACCGGTTGAAATTGCGGTTCCTAGAGTCGTGAGAGTTGGCGCGGTCCAAGATAATGATACGCTAGTCGTTGTTCCGCTACTGGTCGTAAGCGCGGTAGGAGCGGCCGGAGGCGCGTCAGATGAAGTCGTTGAAGCATTATATCCATACGTACCGCCGTAGTAACCATAATTCCCGGCCGCCAAGTTTAAGGCCTGCACGGTACGGCTTACCACCACTGAAGACAATACAAAAAGGGCAAAAACCAAAAGCCCTAATCCGCCTTGCCAGCGTCTTTTCTGTTGCGGGTCATTAAAAATTTTACTTAATCCTGATGCTGATTTTCCCATATTTTTATAAAAATCTGTTTATCTTTATTAAGATATAAAATTTGAAATAACCAATTATCCACACCCTTGGATATTTTTCATAAGTATTATACCACTTTCTACCACCTTTGAAAATCCTGCCAAGCCTCAAGTTATCCACAGGGATTATACGCATATTAGCCAACAGCCCCCTTGTTACCTACTTTAAATTTAGACGCGTATGCTGACGTTTTGTTACAATCCAAATTGCGGTCATTACTAAAAACAAACCAACAACCTCAAGTTTAAAATTACGAATTGTAAATACTGCTCCCAGCCAATTCAGCACAATTATCGCAAAAGGAAACAGAATTATTGGGAGCGCGTATCTTGCCAAAACCCGTTGCGTACGCCACGCCATACCGCCATAAAGCATGAAATTGGTAAGCACAATGGCAATCGCCAAATTGCGCGGGGTAAACTTATCGCCCGAAAAAACATTTAATGTAAATACTACCGCAGAGGAAATAATAATGGAGAGGGCAACAGCAAGCGTAGTACGTTCAATCGGATCCAGAGCACGTTGTTGTCGCTTTACTTTTTGCTCCCCCTCTTGCATCCCATCTCCCATAATGCGCTCACTGCGCGGGAAGAAAAATAGCGTCGTACACCAGCCAGGGAGTAAGAATATAAAAATACCGGCAACTATAAGACGGATGACATTGGCAAAACTCGTCCAGTAAGAACCAACCGCGCCCAACAATAAAATACCAATAAGAATTCCGACTCCGTATTGAAACGTAGGTTTATGTCTCATCACCCACGTAGATAGCTTAAGTTGCATAACAATTGATTGATAGTAATAAATTATTGGGGAGGTAATTATTCACCATTGAGAGGCGTCCCAATCTTCTCATCAGAAATACTATCTATCGGAGTTGGCGGATTTTCAAGGCGCTGCATTTCTTCAATCTCCTGCGTACTCAATCTCCCTGGGTCATACCACCAGACGTGGGGGCTTATTTTTTCAAAATAAGGATCATTTTTAATAAATTGTTTGTAGCGAACCGTCTCCGGCACGCGCTTGCCCACAAAAATATAGAGCGGCTTATCATACATACTAAGAAGTTCGTGTCGGCGTGCGTCGCTTCCTCCATACCAAAATTCTTTCCACATTTCGTAATTCCAGAGATTCCAAGAAAGATAGCCCGGGTCAATCGTACTGCGCCCTGATAATCCGGAGACCCAGGGAGTATATAAGGATTCAGTTGACATTGCGTACGCATCTTTCTCGGCAATTCTCGCAATGGCTTCTATCTCCTGCCGCTCATCCGCGTAGAGTTGGGGTTGTTGTCCCCAAACCGTATAGGAAGCATACACAAAAAATCCGAGCAAGAAAAGGATAACCATCACGCGCCCTTTCCGAGCAGCAAGCAAAGCGTAAAAAAAATACAAAAGCGCGTAGCTGGCAAACATGATCATGGCCAGATCAAGAACCATGAGGAAGCGATTCTGGTAAATAAACGGTACGGCAGCCAGAGTAAACGCGGCCAAGATAATAAATGCCAGTATACTCAATCGGCTATATAACTGCTGTTGCGCCGTCGCGGCGATATTACGAAACTTACGCGCTATAAAAATAAACAATCCGATTAGGGCAAATGGAAGCACATAAATGTTGGCGAGCTTGAAAAGAGCTAATGGAATATATAACCCCTTGAGATAACTCAACTCCGGAGGATAATTGGTTACAAACCACCCGTATTGCAAAATCGGCCCGCGCAAATACACCAGGAAAAACTCGGACCCAAACAATCGCAATATTAAGAGTCCCAGCATCCCAAGCGCCAAAATGAAAATGGTCTCCTTACGCACCGGGCGCCATTTAAAAATCGCCAACCCCATATCAAAAATCGCAAACATCACCAGACCAATAACTATGGGTAAAAACGTCGCGGGATGAATTCCAATTCCAAACGCGGCGGTCAAGACCGCCAACGGACTGCGCCGATAAATCAACATCAAAGTTATTATCATAAGCGCCAGAGCCAATTGCATCTGGTAAAACATCCACCAATAGGCAAAAAACTGCGGCATAGACATGGCAAACAAAAACATTACTACTGCGGCCTGCGCCAGGCGCGAGGAAAGTGTGAGCGTGCGCGCGAACATGTACATTGAACCGGCCAGTAAAAACTGAAAAAGTACATACAGCCCATGCAAAATATACATTTTGGGAACTCCCAGCCAAAGGAGCGGTACCCAAATTAAACTGCGGATCGCGCGGTGTCCGGAAAGTCCTTCAAATGTGTTTCCTATTGAATTAAGATAAAATCCGGTATCATAACCAAGCGGAGCCCCGCCAAATCTAACAAATAAAATAAGACGGCTGATTATAATAAACAAGGTCGCCCCAATAAGCAGGCCGATAAAAAATTTGCGCTGTGCAAAGCTCGAGGTTTGTTCCTTTGGTTTTGAAAGCGCGTATTCCCAGACTACCCAAAATATAAACAACGCGTACATAAAAAATAGTACGCGCAAATAGGGCGACTCAACCGTGGGCATAAGCAACGCCAGAAGTACCACATACGCGATAAATGACAGCCATACATCACGGACTCCGGTGCGATAATATAAAGCGGTTAAAATTTTCATAGTTACGGGACGGTTGCCAAATACTAAATCCGACCGCGCGCGTGATATCCGGCAATACCGAGCCATTCATGCAGACCTTGTATTACTGAATAAAATGCGGCCGCCGAGGGCATTAAGCTAAGCGGATCTAATCCCGGATTTTGAACTCCTAAATCCGCCGGCGCGTAAACTGCGTTAATTCCTTGCTTGGCAAACACTCGCAAGGCGCGCGGCATGTGCGTAGCAGAGGTGACTAACACTACGGCATGGGGCGATTCATCCGGAAATTGTTTATCAAGAATGCGTTTTACCGCCACGCCATTTTCATAAGTATCACGCGACTCGGATTCAATCCAAAATCGTTCCTCCGGTATTCCCATGCGCGCCGCTATGCGGCGCGCGAGCTCCGCCTCCCCGGAGGCTGGATCAAAAGGGTCACCTGAACCGCCGACATACAAAATTGGTACCTTCCCCTCAAGCGCGCGATACATCTCAATACCATGCCAGAAACGCTTCCAACTAACTCCGCCCAGCTCCGGAAACAAACGCTCCTCCCTTGTGTGCGCGCCGCCGCCAAGCACCACAATCGCGTCGGCTGCCCGCATTTCCTCTACCGAAGCATGGGCCGCCTGCCGCGTAAGGGTACGCTCCAAAAAGTAGGCGGTTGGCTCAATGCTGAATACATAGTATAGCACAATAATCACTCCCAAAAAAACTTTAGCAAATCTTTTCCGCCTCGTCATTAAAAAAAATACGGTCACCAGTCCGATAAAAAACAGGACGGGCGGCAGAAAAAATGGCTGGATTATTTTAAGAAAGGTGAACATGGGTGTCGGGTGTTATACGCTGCACTTTCCACCACACAACCGCAAGAATCAGTAATGATCCCAGAAAAAACGGAGTCAATAGAACCGGTTTCCACCAAGCAATCAATGCCAATCCCGCAAGCGCCACGTTGACCGCGATAATTCCAAGGGTCACCTGTTTATGGCTGTATCCCTTTTTTAAAAACTGCTGAAATCCAAAATTATGATGACCGGCAAACCATTGCTCTCCTTTTACAAACCGCCGAATAGTGGTAAATGTCGCATCCACCACAAAAACCATAAGCAGAATAAGCCAGCTAAGCAGCGGCATTGCGCCTGATCGTTCGGAAGCAACCGCCAGCACAATAAATATAAACCCAATCAAAATACTGCCGACATCCGACATAAATATTTTTGCCGGAGGCCAGTTCCAAATCAAAAATCCCGCGGAAACCGCGGCAACCACCCATGAAATCAGCGCCAGATCCCAGGCGCCGGCGGCGGCAAGAAGCGCGCCGCCCGCGCCGCCCGCCATTACCGCCTCGGATCCGGCCAACCCATCAATTCCATCCATAAAATTATACATATTAATCATCCAAACCATGCCCAGCGGAACCAGATGAGTAAAAAAATCAAGATACCAAAATCGCCAACCCAAATTCATGCGCGTCATGTCGCCAATAAAAAACAACGCCCAGGCCACCGCGATGAACTGCACCGCCAGACGAATGCCCACATGAACATTCTTACGATCGTCAATAAAACTTACTACCGATACCATCAGTCCGCCACCAATAAACGCAAGCGCAAGCTCTTTGGCTACAAATTCAGCCAGCCACAAAACCGCTACCGCAACAAAAAACACAAACGCCATGGCAATCCCGCCGCCGCGCGGAGTTGGCACTTTATGGGAGGAACGATAATTGGGCATCGCGACCCATCCTAATCTTTTCGCGTAACGCAAAACAACCCGCGTGAGGAACACGGAGGCGAGGAAGACTGCAACGAGGAAAATGAAAATAGTGGGGGGAGTGATCATCTTTTTATGTCTACTCATTATCGCTCCTCAATGATCCATATATCCCAATATCGTGCGTCATACCGATAATCGTCGTCTTTGGTTTCTTCCATAGTATCGGTCGCAAAGTAAATAATCTTCGCGTCTTCAGTCAGTGTCATGGCGCCATTGGCATATCCGGGCGGAAT
>CAZBUQ010000025.1:0-8467 GCA_964495135.1 uncultured Gammaproteobacteria bacterium | reverse complement strand
TCCGGGCGGAATATAGAGCACGCCGGGCTTGTGCGCGGATAAAATATAGCGATGCACCTTCGCGTTTTTAGAAGGCGCGTCCCAATTGTCAATCGCCACCGCGCCTATAAGCACCGCGCCTTGAATCACATACACATATTTTGCCGCTTTTTTATGCGCGTGCCAGGCGCGGATAAAACCGGCACGATGATTGCTGATTACGTAAAACCTCTGCACTCCTTTAAAATCAAATCCATTGACAAACAATACCTCGCCGCGATCATCAATGCCTATACTCCCCTCAATAAGAATCGGCTCTTGCATAATTGTGATAGTATATCCCCAAAAGACAAGACTGTCCACTATCTTGCGCGGTGCGGCGGTAACACAACCACATCCGGATGTGTGGGATCAAAATGATTAGTACGATATTCAAGAAACCAACAATCTTCCAGTGCATCAAAGCAATGCGGTATCATCGCCGGAATCGCAATTTCTTCGCCGGCTCGGGCAATCTGTATGGTCTTTTTCTTTACCTTTGACCACCATGTTACTTTCACGCGCCCGATGATAAGAAAAAAGCGTTCCGGATTTTTTGAGGGATCACTCCCGGTATGATAGTGATGCGCGAAATGCGCTCCTTTTTTGCGAAAAAAAATACCGATCTGCCTGCCATCGCCAAATTTCCACTCCCAAACATGTCCACGGCTGTCTTTTCCAAAGATTTCTAATGCTGTGACACTGACCTGTTTTGTCATACAATAAGTAATTTTTCTATCATTCCAACGCATCCCTCTTTTGAAAAATGTGTACGCACATAATGATACCCGTTTTTACCCAATTCCTTCAATGCCTCGCGCTCCGCCCACATTTTACGCAAAAGCATCGCGCCATCCTCAACTCGCTCCGGCACAATGGCATAGCCGCATCGTGCTGACCTAATAATGTTATGCCCTTCACTTTCTTTATTCAAAAAACCAATCACCGGTAAAGCTGCCGCCATAAACCCCCACAACTTTCCCGGTACCGCCGCGGTCCGATTGGCGCTCCCAAGGCAAAGAAATCCGATATCCGCGTCTTTTACCAGAGCCGGATACTGTTCCGCAGACACAAACGACTCAAATCGAACATTGGATAATCCATACCGGCGGGTCTTTTCCTCCAGCTGTTTTTTTTCAGTACCTTCACCCACAAACAGAAATATGATTTCGGGAATATTAGACACTTCACGGGCAATTTCTATCGCGTAGTCAAGATTCTGCGCGGGTCCCAGTACGCCGGGAAATAAAATAATAAATTTGTCTTCGAGCCCGAACCGCGAGCGAAACATACCTGTCCGCCTTGCGTGCTCATAAGCCGCCGTGTCAATCCAATTGGAGATCACGCTTATCTTACGCACCGGAACTCGTTTTTTTTGAATAATAAAATTTTTTCCGCCTTCCGTGTGCGTGGTCAACGCATCCGCACTCTGATATGCAGCGGATTCCATCCGCTCAAAAAATTTCTTCAGCACGCTCGAACGCAAAAGCCCGAGATCGATTGCGTTTTGCGGAAAAATATCTTGGATATTAAGAAGATATTTCGCGCCGTACCGGGTTTTAATCCATGCGCCGAATTGCGCAAGGGGAAGCGGCGGACTATAGACCACTACCGCGCCAACTCTCTCGCTCACATATCGACGAAACGCACGCTTAAAAAAGAACGGCAGGGTGAGCTGTCCAAGTCCCCGGATCACATTTGGCACTTTATGATGCGGAAGTGTTTTTACCCGCAGGACTCGTATTGCCCCTTCTTGCGTGTCGACTGCAAAATGCGTTTGTTTTGCCTCCGTGCTCAAATTATATTGCGGATAAGACGTCATTATCGTTACCGTATGCCCTCGCGCGACAAATCCTTCCGCCAATTCGCGCACCATGGTGGAAATGGAGCGAATCTCCGGAGGATACGAATCGGATACAAGCAGGATATGCATTGTCTTACATTACAGACGATTAAAAACTTCCACAAGCCCCTTCGCGGTTTTTTCCCAAGTAAAAAATTTTGCTCGATCAAAACCGTTATTTCTAAGACGCGCGCGGAGCGCCTCATCGGTTAATCCCTGTTCAATCTTATGCGCAATGTCGTCGGGAGTATTCGGATCAAAGTAGAGCGCCGCATCGGCACAAATTTCCGGCATAGGGGGACTATTTGAAGACACAATGGGCGCCCCGCAGGCCATCGCTTCAATAAGGGTATGCGGACAAGATTCCAGCATCGAAGAAAATACAAATAACTGAGCCTCTTTCATCAACTCAATCAAACGATCGTGAGACACCAACCCGAGAAACCCCACGCGCCCTGTGAGGCCATTTTTTTCCACATACGCCTTCACCTTATTAAAGTATTTCGTGTCGTGCACGCCGCCGGCAAACCACAAAGGCGGCGTTTCCGGATTTTTGTCCACCAGTGCCCGATACCCCTGAACCAGATTTAATTGATTTGCATAGGCAACAAATTTAGACGCGGAGAGGATATACCCCTCACCCTCCCCTCTCCCAATGGGCAAGGGTGGCCGAAGGCCGGGTGAGGGCACCGGGTTGCCATTATATACTATCGTTATTTTTTTCTCCGCGCCCGGAATCCGCGCGACGATACGATCTCTTACTGCCTGGGACACGGCCACAATATGCTCGGCTTTGCGCACTGACCACTTGGTCAGCTGCCATTTCATCCATAACATAATATTGAGCTTCCAATCATTATTATACTCATGATAGGCCAGTGGCTCCATGTTGCGCAGAGAAATAATGGTCTTACATTGCGCCAAAAATATATTAAGATTTTTTGCGGTAAAAAGAACGTCGATCTTATATTTTTTTAACTCTCGTGGCAACACCAACTGTTCCCACAAAAAACGCTTCGGTGCTGACTGATTTTTTGCAATACATTCGTGAAATATAATATTATTCTGCCGGATGCTTCCGATAAGCGGATGTCCTGCCGACACAAATAAATGATACTCGTTGTTCTTATCAAGGTTCGCAAGCGCGGGAATAAGATTCTGAAAATAGGTTATGCCGCCGTAGCCAACCCCCGAAAGGAGTGTCAATGCAATTTTCATAGACGGGCATGTGCCCAACGTATCAAACTATAAATTCCCCAAACACGAGACCACGTAATACCTTCTTTACCGGAGCAAAAATCATGCCAAAGCCGCAGGCACGCATCATGACTCAATCCCGCTTTTTCCGCCGCACTCTTATCTTGGAGTACTTGGTCAATTGGCCCCTTGAAGCGACCGCGCAACCATAACTCCCACGGAAACGTAAAGCCCATTTTTTTACGCGCCCAAATTTCGTGCGGCATTTCATCACGCACCGCATTCAATAAAAGCGGCTTGGGAAGAGTGCGGCTTATCTTCCGGCTCTCCGGAATTGACATTACACGCTCGAGCAATACATGGTCAAGGAAAGGTACACGCACCTCTAGACCATGCGCCATGCTCATTATATCGCCATCGCGGAGAAGCGTATTGGCAAGATACCCGCGAAGCTCAAGAAGGGAAACCGTATTAAATAAACTGTTATTGCGAGGAGTCCCCCGATGGCCATCGGGGGGCGACGCGGCAATCCCCTCCGCATGAGATTGCTTCGCTTCGCTCGCAATGACATTAGTAAGTTTTGATATATCATCTGGACTAAGCAACTGCCGCGCGATTGCATAAAACGATTGCATATCGCCATCGGATACCAGATACTGCGCCAGCTTTGATCGTGCCACACTGCCGTCCCCTATCATACGGGCAAGCAAGTTTCGTTTCCAAACCGGCATCATCCGCACAAGGCGCCGCCATTTCACCATAGCGGGTATTCGCCGAAATGTCGAATATCCTCCAAACACCTCGTCTCCTCCCTGCCCGGAAAGCACGACCTTAATTCCCGCCTCGCGCACGGCTTTGGAAATTACATACGCATTGACCCCGTCAATCGTCGGCTGGTCTTGCGCGTCAAGCGCGGCTGGCAAAAAATTTTCCAAATCTTCATCGGATATTTTTAACTCATGATGTCGCGCGCAAAATTTTTCCCCTACTAAACGCGCCAAATGCCCTTCGGCATACTCTTTTTCTTCAAACGTAACTGAAAATGAATCCAGTGTCTTGCCAGAGACACGGCTGGCAAGAATCGCCAACGCGCTTGAGTCAACCCCTCCGCTTAAAAAAAGCCCGACTGGGACATCCGAAACCAAGTGATGGCGAACGGTATCCTCGAGTGTTTGTGTAAAATTCGAAATTCTAATATCTAAATTCGAAACAAATTCTAAATCGGATTTAGAGTTTGTCTGCACCGGGTTCCAATAAAATCCGCTCTCCACCTTCCCACTGCCCACATCATACATTAGGTACTGTCCCGGGAGCATTGCGGACACCTCTCTGATTATCGTGCGTGGCGCTTGTACTGAACCAAAAGACAAAAATGATTGCACCGCTTCCGAATCTATCTTGCGCTCTACCACGCCGGCACGCAATAATGCGCGCACTTCAGAGGAAAAGGCAAACACCCCGTCGGTCTGATAAAAATACAACGGCTTAATCCCAAACCGATCCACAGCAATGAACAATTTTTGTGCTCGCGCGTCAAAAAGCGCAAACGCAAACATTCCGCGCAGTCTTTTCACACAATCCGCGCCATACTGCGCGTAGGATTTCAAAATCACCTCGGTGTCACTTTGGGATTTGAATTGGTGTCCGTGCCCTTCAAGTTCTACGCGCAATTCGCGATAATTATAAATTTCACCATTAAACGTAATCCAATTGCCAGTTACTTCATCCTTCATCGGCTGATGACCCGCAGGCGACAAATCAATAATTGCCAGCCGCCGATGCACAAGGCCGACCACTTTATCGCGTGCATCACCCACTGGCACGACCTCAATCCCCTCATCATCCGGCCCGCGATGCGCAAGGGACTGCGCGAGCACTTTAAGCCGCGACTCTGACACAAAATCCTGTTTGCCAATAATACCAGCAATACCGCACATACATTTCTCAATCTCCTCCCCTTAAGATAAGGGGAGGTGGGGAGGGGTTATGATCAACTCGTAACTCCCCTTAATCCCCTCTTATCCTAAGAGGGGAAACATCGGCCATCATAACAAAAAAACTCCATTATGGCGAGGATATGAAAAAGGCGACCCTTGAGCGAGAGTCGCCGGTACAGACCTCCTTGAACTGGGAACCGGTTACGCGAGCCAGCCCAGACCGTGCGGGCCCAGGACGCGGGCCGGGTTGTGCGAGAGCAGGCGCCGGGAAAGCGGGCTACCCTCCACGAACACGTTCATTCCGCCCGGGTGCAACTGTCCGGTCTGGTCGAGTTGCAGGATGAGCGGAACGCCCGGATGGTTGGCCACCGTGGTCGTCGCCACGATCTGGCGATGGAGCGGCAAGAGCGCCGGCACCAACTCCTGCTGCTCGGGTTCGGGCCTCCGCTGATTGATCACCCTTTCACCGCTCCTCCACTCGCCGTCGCAGAAACGGTAACCCTCGCCTTCGAGCTCCAAGCGCGCCACGCGGATGAACTGGCAATCGCCCAGCGGACCGAAGACCACGAGCGTAGGCTCGTCATTGAAGCGATCGTTGCCGGTCAGCATGAACGTGAGTCGGGTCTCGTACTTCTGCTCAAAATCGGGCCGCGTGACCTGCCAGCGACGCGCGTGTTGCGCGTCAAACGTTTTCTGATACTGGGCAAGCCCATCCGGAAGCAGGATCCGCACCCAGCCATCTTCCCTGAACGGCAGGATTTTGAGCGTGGAAGCCAGCGCCTCGCCTGTCCAGCCGAGTGTCGTGAACATCCCACCGCAGGTGTCCACGCAAAACTGCCTAGCCGCGGACGCGCCAGTGCGCACCGCACCCAAAAGCGCGTCATCTCCCAGCGTCCCGAATTCGCCTGCCATCTGATCCAGAAAGTCCGGATCCGGCAGGGCGATCGCGCAACGAGGCACAAGCAGGCCCGTGGCGCCGCCGAAATGCGCAAGCGTTTCGTAAGTGCCCGGTTTGTTGGCCCGGATCATGGCCCAAACATCGGGGTCTGACCCGGACTCCGCGAGCGTGCGCGGCTTGCCACCTTCCACCACGCGCAGATCGCTGGTTCTGACCTCGCGCTGGCCATCTTCATGGAGCGTGATCGCTGCAATTCCAGAAACGTACGACATGTTTTCTCCTTGCGTTGTTGGTTGTTACCATCACCCTACCCTCTCCCACAGCTTTAAATTAACATGCTCGCGATCAGATGTCAAATGTCAGAGGTCAGGATGTCAGGGGTCAAGATTTTTTTCCTTTCCCCACAATTCCATTAGGGCCGTAATGTACAACGACGTCTTGCAATTTCGCTTCCTTAAACCACCTCTTCACCTCGCGCAGAGTTTGCGGCTGGTCATAGACGGGCGAATACATGTCAAAAGTATCAAGAACTGACCATTCTTTATGGAGCTTATAGGGAAAACCCAAAGAGGGATAACTGGCAATCGGAAAAAGACGCGTGCCAAACGAACCCATAATTTTATACGCGCCAATCGCCAAAGGTAAAAGCATAGAAACGGCAGCACGCGTAATCAAATAGAGCGGGTAGTCCGGAATCCACTTCACAAACGGCCGCAAAAAATATTTCCACTGCAGACGCGAAAATAATGTCTTCTTGTACACATCGATTACAATCTCCCCACCCGGTTTTACAAATTTTACAAGCTCAAAAAACGCTCGCTTGGGATCTGGCGTATGCTGGAGCACCCCCAAACAAAACACTTTATCAAATGATCCAATATCATCCGGGATATTAAAAATATCCGCTTGAAAAAGATGTAGGTTTGGACTGTGCCCGTTGTTGGCGCGATTGGCCTCCACCGCCTCGCTTGCATCAAACGACCAAACCTGCGCGCCAGTTGAAAGCAAAACTTCTGTAAAGCGTCCGGCGCCGGATCCGGCCTCCAAAATACGCTGTCCTTCCATATGAGACGGCCACCCTGTTACGGAAAAAAGACGATTCCGAGAAATCGGAAGGCCTACGTAACTGTCAAGCTGGGTCTTGGCATGGCGCGTCCACTGAAAACCAAATGAATTAGTATATTTCGCGGCAGGATTGCTCATAATCTTATATATAATTCATAGCCGTCATCAGAGGCAATACGCTGCCACTCATCACTTCCACGCACCATTGTCATTTCTTCCTTAGTCACATAAGCCGGGCTTTGCGACTTTAATTCGTTGTTCGTAGTGTCAAGCAATACATATTCCGCACTCCACTTTCCATCTTTGCTTTCAAGCGCCGGAAATACAAGCGTACCGCGCTTTTTGTACAGCCGTGGATGCAAAAATTGCGGAGCGGACACAATCGCGTCTCCCGGAATCATGGCGACAAATTTCTCAACTCTCCTATGGTGTTCATTAACTTTATAAACGGACCAATGAAAATTCTGTGTGCGAAACGGAGCGGGTTGGATATTTTTAAACCAGAATTGAAGCGATATTGGTGAAAGTCCAAAAAAGACGTTGGAGACCAGAATGCCCGCGATAAGAGTATTAGTGATTGTTGCGGCGGCAAATCGCACGATCATTTTTTTCCAAGCATGAATGAAGGCGTAAAAAATAAATGGAATCGCGGGAGCGACATAATAAAGCATATATGAAGAATGCGCAAAAGAATTACTCAAAAGGCCTACGCCAATTGCGGGTATTGCGCCAAGCAGTGCGACGGGCGCAAGCAATGGCGCGAACAAAAGCGGAAGCCCCAGCATGAAGGTATTGGCCAGTTTTACCGGAACGAAAATCGTCTTGGCAACAATGAGGGGGTGCAACAAAACTCCTTTTACAACTTCCCATGGCGTGCGGCCAAACGCGCCAAAAAGTCCGGCAGCAATATGCTCCAGGGTTCCCTCGCCACGAAATAAAGGCATCGCGATGCTTGAGATAATCCAGAAACCTCCCAGTCCTAATATTATCGCAACGAGACCTTCTTTGCGCCGCCTTGCGAAGATCAAGGCATATATGCCAAAAGCGGCAACCGTGAGTCCGACCTCTTCGCGCACCAGCACGGCGAACGCTGCAAAAATACCATACAACACGAAACGCCGCGCCTCAAAAAAATACAGCATCCATAAAAGTATGGGGATGCTGAATCGTAACATTTCAAACTCATACAAAGTAATGTATTGAAAGGTCGGGTACAGGAGCAGTAGGGCCGCGGCCAATTTCCCGAATTGCCTCGTCCCCTCTTTGCGCACCGCAAGCATATAGAGGGGAATTATCGAGGAAACCATGACTGCCACATTTAGTGCAATGACAGTCGCCGGCGAAGGAACGAGCTTATAGACAAGGCCAAATACATACACCAGCGGCGTAAAATGCGCTGCAAAATAATTAAGCGTGCCGGGTACAATAAAATCCTGATTCGGCGCAAGAGGCATACCTATACTTGCAATATGAGATATTACCTGCATCCAATGTGAAAAATCCACGAAA
>CAZBUQ010000024.1:5879-8477 GCA_964495135.1 uncultured Gammaproteobacteria bacterium | reverse complement strand
CACTTCTAACTCGTGCGGCTTTGCCGCAGGGTCGAAGTTGTAGCACCGGGTATGCAGATTAAAGAACTTGAACAACTGCAAGAAAACGAGCTAACCAAAATCTTGCAAGAGTCGCGAGAAAAATTACGAGAGTTGCGGTTTAAGTCCGCGCGTCGTGAGCTTAAAAATGTCCGTGAAGTTCGCGAGCTGCGGCACACCATCGCGCGCACCCTAACCTTATTAAAAAAGAAAAAGTAATCCTTTACTTATGCATCGAAAATTACAAGGTACAGTTGTATCGGATAAAATGCAGAAGACAGTCGTGGTTAAGGTGACCCGAATGAAAATGCATCCGAAATATAAAAAGCGCTATAAGGTCAGCAAGAAATACAAGGCGCATGATGAGAAAGGAGAGTATCATCTTGGAGATGAAGTTGTTATTGAAGAAACCCGTCCGTTATCTTCGGGTAAATATTTTCGCGTGATTCGAAAAGTATGATTCAACATCGTACCATGCTTATTCCGGCCGATAATTCTGGAGCTAAAAAGCTGCAATGTATTCGGGTTACCGGCGGATATAAAAAAAGATATGGGCGTATTGGCGATATAGTTACCTGTGTGGTAAAAGAGGCTATACCGCATGCGACCGTGAAGAAGAGCGATGTGGTTCACGCGGTCATTGTACGCACGCGGAAAGAAACTCGGCGAAGCGACGGCACGTATATTCGATTTGATGATAATGCCGCGGTAATTGTGGATAAAAAAAGTAAAGAACCGAAAGGCACGCGTATTTTCGGACCGGTCGCGCGCGAGCTTAAAACTAGGGGTTTCATGAAAATTGTATCATTGGCTCCGGAAGTATTATGAATCCCGTTAGAAGCCGCGGCCGCTTTTCCAAACCAAACTATAATATGCAAAAATTCAATATTACATCATTAAACTTTAATCAGCAGGCTAGCCTGACCGCGACCTGCTTCTAAACGGGATGAATTTTAAACGTGGCGATACCGTTAAAGTAATTACTGGCGCTTCCAAAGGTAAAACTGGAAAGGTTCTTAAAGTTGCGCGCCCCCAAGAGCGTATTGTTGTGGAAGGCATAAATTTGCGGAAGAAACATACTCGGCCGCGCAAGCAGGGGCAAAAAGGACAGATGATAGAATTTCCCGCGCCTTTGCACCTTTCCAACGTGATGTTGGTTTGTCCAAAGTGTAATAAGACGACGAGGATTTCCGTAACTTTGCAGGGTGAGAAGAAAAAAAGGGTTTGTAAAAGATGTAAAGGCGTAATTGATTAATTATGAAATTGCAAGAACATTATCTTAAAAATGTGGTGCCGGCAATGCGCGAGCAGTTTGGTTATAAAAATGTGATGCGCGTGCCGCGGATTGTTAAAGTAGTTTTAAACGTGGGAGTTTCTTCCGCGCTTAAAGATGCCAAAGCGCAAGAGTCTATAAAAGAAACCTTGCGTTTGGTTTCCGGACAGATGCCCGTGGAGCGTAAAGCCAAGAAATCAATCTCCAATTTTAAGATTCGCAAAGGCCAAGTCGTGGGTTTTTCGGCAACTTTGCGCGGAAGACGGATGCAGGATTTTTTAGAACGCCTGATTAATCTAACTTTTCCACGGGTGCGCGATTTTCGGGGTTTGCGGCCGGAGTCGGTTGATAAGAAAGGATCTTTCAGTGTTGGTTTTTCTGAATCGGTCGCTTTTCCGGAGATTAGAGCCGGAGAGATTGAACGTCAGCACGGGATGGAAATTACTGTAGTTACTAATGCAAAGAATCGTGAAGAAGGGTACGCGCTCTTGAAACACCTCGGTTTTCCATTTCGCGAAAAAAAATAATTCAAGGTTGAGTTTATATGGCGATTACCTCACAAATTGTAAAATCTCAAAAAAAACCAAAATTCTCTACGCGACTTACGCGGCGGTGTTGGCGTTGTGGTCGCAAGCGCGGCTATATGCGTGATTTTGATTTGTGTCGAATTTGTTTTAGAGAATTAGCTAATACCGGACAAATTCCGGGAATTAGAAAATCAAGCTGGTAAATTATATGATGACCGATCCAATCGCAGACATGCTTACACGACTTCGTAATGCTGCCGCGGTGCGCAAACCCGAGGTAGTCTTGCCGTACTCCAAATTGAAATTTCGCATTGGAGAAATTTTAAAGCACGAAGGATATGTGAAGGATGTGGAGAAAGTTCCCGCAAGGCCCGGCAGCGCGATATTTGATATGCGGGTAATTTTGAAATACGATAAAACCGGAGTTTCCGCTTTCCAGCAGTTGAAGCGTATTTCTAAACCGGGGCGGCGGGTTTATCAAAAATACAGTGATCTTTCCGGACGGGCATCTTCCGGGCGAGGTTTGGTAATTATTTCTACACCCCAAGGTTTAATGACTGCGCGTGATGCTAAAACCCAGAAAGTCGGCGGAGAAGTGCTTTGTGAAATTCATTAATGCTTATGTCCAGAATTGGTAAAAAATCTATACTCCTTCCCAAAGGCATTACCGCGGAGATTACAAACTCCACTGTTACCGTAAAAGGATCGAAAGGTGAACATGTTGTTGCTTTGCATCCGGAAGCGCAAGTGCAGCTTGTCGACGGCACGCTTACGGTCAAT
>CAZBUQ010000024.1:0-5869 GCA_964495135.1 uncultured Gammaproteobacteria bacterium | reverse complement strand
AAGGTAAAAGTAAAGCATCCCGAAGTAAAAGAGGCTCGTTCAGTTTGGGGTTCGACGCGCGCGCTTTTGGCTAACGCGGTGAAAGGAGTGCAGGAACCTTTTCAGAAAAAGCTGGAGATGGTCGGTGTTGGTTTTCGCGGCGCAGTGCAAGGAAAAAAATTATCTTTAGAAGTAGGTTTTTCTCATGACGTAGAGATTGATATACCGGAAGGTTTAACCTGCAGCGTGGAGAAAAATATGCTGACGATTACGGGAATTGATAAGCAAAAAGTCGGAGCCTTCGGGGCACAGCTGCGTTCCATTCGCAAACCTGAACCATACAAAGGTAAAGGCATAAAATACGAAGGTGAAGTAATTCGTAGAAAGGCCGGTAAGGCGGCTAAAGCCGCGGGTGGAACCGCTTAAATATTACTACAAATTACAAATAAATTCACAAATGTACAAATTTGTATATTCGTACGGAATTCGTAATTCGTAGAATTATTATGAAAGAAGCATTACAGAATACTCAAGTTAAAAGATTACGACGGGCAAGGCGTATCCGCGCGCGGATACATGGCACAGCGCAGTGCCCGCGTCTTTCTGTGCATCTGTCCAACCGACAGATGTTTGCGCAGTGTATTGATGATGCGGCAAAGGTAACGCTTTGTGCGGTGAGCGATACTATCTTAGATGGCAAAGTTCAACATCTTAAAGTTGATCGCGCTTTTGAGTTTGGAAAACGGTTCGCGCAGCTTGCGAAAGACAAGGGTATTATTAAAGTGATATTTGATCGCGGAGCACGCGCTTACCACGGCCGAGTCAAAGCTTTTGCCGAGGGAGCGCGCGAGGCCGGACTTAAATTTTAATTATCTATGCCAAGAGAACGTAGAATGGATAGACGAACTCCCGAGGAAAAGGAGTTTCAACAAAGGGTGGTTGATCTTCGTCGGGTTACTCGGGTTACCAAAGGCGGAAAACGGTTGACTTTCCGCGCGGCAGTTTTAGTTGGCGACGGCAAGGGTCGCATCGGATTTGCTTTAGGCAAGGGAGCGGATGTAACTCTTTCCACCCGCAAAGAGTTTCGTCGGGCTCAAAAAGAGCTTATCGCCATACCGCTTAAACATGATACAATTCCTTATGCGGTGCGCGCGAAATTTGGAGCAGCAAAAGTGTTGATTAAGCCGGCTCCTCGCGGTACCGGAGTTAAGGCCGGGGGACCGATGCGTATCATTTTTGAACTGGCTGGAGTTTCCAATGTGGTTGGGAAGATTTTAGGCACGACTAAAAATAAAATTAATATTATCAAAGCAACATTGGAAGCAATTAAACAGTTAAAATGATAAGCCATTAGGGTTTAGCCAATAGCCACTAGACCCTAAACCCTATTAGCTAGTGGCTCTCCCCAATCTATGTCATTCACACTATCAAATTTAACGCCTGCTCCAGGATCGCATAAGCGTTCGAAGCGTTTGGGTCGTGGTCATGGATCTGGGCGCGGAAAAACTGCCGGAAAAGGGACAAAAGGACAACGCGCTCGCTCGGGCGGACGCAAGGGTCTTAAACGCATTGGTCTTAAGCGCGTCATGCAGCGTATTCCCAAGCATCGCGGTTTTCGTTCCATTCATGCTCGGCCGGCAGTAGTTAATGTTGGGGTTTTGGAAGCTGTTTTTGAGGGCGGCGCCAAGATTACGCCTTTCCTTTTGGCTAAACATGATTTAGTGCAGAATACGCGTTCCGGAGTTAAGATTCTTGGCGATGGCACGCTTAACAAGGCCTTTATCTTTTCCGATTGCGAGGTTTCCAAATCAGCGCGAGAAAAAATTGAAAAGGCTGGTGGAAAGATAGAGCCGTATGAATCCCGTTAGAAGTTCAGGCAAGCTATGCATATATGGAAGATGGAAGGCGGAGCCGACTTCGTCTGCGGGATGTGGTAAAAGTAAATTATTCTTAAACTTTTCCTAATCAGGGTTTGGCGCCTTCCGGATCTGCGTCGCAGTATACTTTTTGTCTTCGCGATGTTGTTTATCTTTCGGTTGGCCGCGCATATTCCTTTACCCGGAGTTAATACCGAGGCGCTGCGTCAATTTTTTCAGAGTAACGCCTTTTTAGGATTACTCAATCTATTTTCCGGCGGAACCATGGAAAATTTTTCAGTGATGGCCTTGGGAGTCGCGCCTTACATCACCTCTTCCATTATTTTCCAACTTTTAGCCATGGTTATTCCGCGCTTGCAAGAGATTCAAAAAGAAGGAGAAGCCGGGCAGCGCCGCATTAACCAATGGACGCGTTATGCCACGGTGCCTTTGGCCGTGCTTCAAGGTTTTGGTTTGATTACTTTGCTGCGTCAATCGGCCAATCAGGTAGTTGGTACGCTTGCCACCCAAGAATATGTAATGATGATTTTGACCATGACGGCGGGGACAGTTTTTTTAATGTGGATAGGAGAGTTAATTACGGAACGTAAAATTGGTAATGGCATCTCCTTGCTGATTTTTGCTGGAATTATCGCGAGTTTGCCAAACTTTGTGCGTCAAGTCGCCGCGACTTTTGATCCGACTCAAATCACCAATCTGGTCTTGTTTGGATTAATTGCCGTTGTAACTATTATCGGGGTTGTGTTCATTACTCAAGCCCAGCGTAATCTTCCGGTCTCGTACGCCAGACGGGTGCGCGGTATGCGGATGTACGGCGGGGTAGACACGCATCTGCCGTTAAAAGTTAATATGGCCGGAGTAATTCCGATTATTTTTGCGATATCGCTTGTGCTTTTTCCGCCGCTCATTGCCCAGTTTTTCTTGCAAGCTAAAAATACCGTAATTGTGAGTATTGCCCAATGGATAATCGGAATTTTCCAAAATAATCTTTTTTACGCGGTGGCCTACTTCTTGTTGGTATTTATTTTTACTTACTTTTATACCGCCGTAATTTTTCATCCCGCGCAGATTGCGGAGAATTTGCAAAAACAAGGGGGTTTTATTCCCGGAATTCGGCCCGGGGCGTCTACCGCGCAGTATTTGCAACACGTAACCTCGCGCATTATTTTTGTAGGCGCTTTGTTTTTAGGAGTGATTGCGATTTTGCCGCTGATTATGCAACAGGCCACCGGCACGCAAGTTCTGGCCATTGGCGGAACCAGTATCTTGATCGTGGTTTCGGTCGTAATTGAAACTTTTTCACAGATCGAGGCGCAGCTTACGATGCACGAATACGAGACGTAGGGGTTGGTTGGTATCTGCGCGGCACTAGTTTCCGCAAAAACCGCACTCGGTTCACCTGGCGTGTGAACCGGTGCTTGCGCTCGGCGTCGCTCTCTCGCTTTGCTCGAACCATGCCCGCTCCGCCTGCGCAACATTTTTGCTGGAAACCATCGCCGCGCAGATACCTTTGGGTGTAAGGTAAAAATAAAAAACATATGCGGAAAAGCTGGCTCATAATTTTTCAAACCACTACCGCGCTTTTTTTAACCGAGCTCATTGTTATTTTGGGAGTGCTGAAAATGTTCCGCGGGGCGAGTTTTTTTGAAACGCAAGCCGCTCAACCGCTTTCCGCTTCGCAGTTTCTAGCGGTATTTTTAGTTTCCACGTTTCTTTTACTTTTTCTTTTAAAGGTTTTGCGTCGTAAAATTGTATTTGAGGTGATTTTTGGGTTAAGTATTTTTCTTGGCATCTGGGCTTTATTTGAACTTTTCTTTCCGGAGTTCGCGCTCATTGCCGCGGCCTTTAGCGTTGCTTTGCGCTATATGTTTCCTTTCGCGCTTTTGCAAAATCTGGTAATGATTGCCGGAATTTCCGGTATTGCCACCGCGTTGGGAACGGCGATGCCCTGGTCATCAATGGCCGTTGTACTTATCGCGCTTGCGGTGTACGATGTTATCGCGGTCTATGGTACGCGCCACATGGTTACCATGTTTAAAGGACTGCTCGCGCAAGGCGTAGTTTTCGCGCTAATCATTCCTGACCACCCGCGATTGCTTTTAAAAAGAATGACCAAAGTTATTCCGGGTGAAGGTTTCTTTTTTTTGGGTAGCGGCGATCTGGCGCTTCCCGCGCTTTTTGTAGCGTCAGCAACTGTCCATGGCTTGTCCTATGGTTTAGGCGCGGCCGTGGGCGCCACTTTCGGCCTTTTAGCAACGGATTTTTTGTTTCAATGGGGAGGAAGGCGGCCCATGCCCGCGCTACCGCCAATTGCGTTAGGGACGCTTGCTGGTTTTTTTGTGGTGATGCTTGTAAAATAGAATATATGGTTCACCAAATTCTCATTTTAGGTCCGCAAGGATCTGGAAAAGGCACGCAAGGAGAGCTACTTGCGCAGAAATTAAACATTCCGCTCATTTCTATGGGTGATTTATGGCGTAAAGAACGTGAAGCAGAAACCGGGCGGGGGAAAAAATATCAAGCCGCGTACGATCAAGGTCTTTTAGCTCCGGATGATTGGACCTCTGACCTTGCCGCGCGCCGGATTCGTCAGCCGGACGCCAAGCCAGGATTTATTTTTGATAGTTATCCGCGTAATTTAGCGCAAAAAGATTTGAGTGCAAAATTTATTCAATTTACAGACGTAGTAGTGCTTCACCTTTCAGACGATGAGGCGGTAAGGCGTTTGGGCGGAAGGCAGGTATGTTCAAAGTGCGGGCGCAATTATCACATTGCGAGCAATCCGCCGCGCGGATCTGGAAAGTGCGACAGTGATGGAGAAAAGTTAATTGTGCGTTCAGATGATACCCCGGAAGCGATAAAAAAGCGCCTGGCAATTTACCACGCGGATACTGAACCCCTGGTTGAATCTTATCGGGGAAGTGGTATATTAAGAGAGGTAGATGCGACCGGATCAATTGCTGAAGTACACCGTGAAATCATTAAAGCATTAAAACATTAAATCTTACACATTATGTCTAAATTTTTTTCAAGCAAAGGCATTAAAAAGGCCACTCTTCAAGCTGGATCGTTAAGTCAAAAACAACGTGGGGTGGTGCAAGAAGCGCTGGGAAAGGTAAGGAGCGGGGGAATTAACAGACAAGAACTTAAACGCACCATGCGTGAGCTGCGCTCCAGCCACCAAATTTCAGCAATTGACCGCAAAGCCATCGAGCAAGCGATGTTTGAGGATAAGAAGTAAAAAGATGATGCGCTTTGCAAAATTGCTTTCACATAAACCTTTGCAGTGGACCGAGCATGCAAAGTTTAAAATGCGGCAGTATGGGTTGAGCGAGGCAAGAGTGAAGCGCGTGCTGCGCGCGCCGGCACGCGTGGAGGCCGGTATTGCGCCTAAAACCGTGGCAGTAATGCAATCGGCGGGTGCAAAACGTCCGCAAGAGATTTGGTGCATGTACCAAGATACAAAAAAAGCGCGTAAAATAATCGCGGCATGGCGGTATCCCGGAGTAAGTCCAGTGCGGCAGCCGCCACCGTTTCCGGAAGATTTGATGAATTGATATTATAGGGCCTCGCAAGAGGTCTTTTTCATTGGGGGTTGACTAGAATTATAAAATCGGATAAAATCTGAAAACCAGATCCATTATCGGGATTTTCACCAGATAATATGTTGCAGCAATTAAAAGATCATAAAAGAAGTGGTAATTTTTTAAAATCTCTCCGGAAAAAATCGGGTTTTCCGGCGGGACAGATTTTATTAGCTGGTTTATTAAACTTATGTGCCAAATTCCATCATGAGTATTCGGACCCCAGAAACCTAAGCCAAAAGGATAAACTAAACCGTTTTTGAAAACAGGAACTGCCTGAAAAATAGTTCCAAATATTATCAATACTAAATTTGCCAAATCGATTCTACTCTTAATCTTTGGCATATTAACTCTTTTAATAAAGGGAAGATATAATTTCAAAAACAGAGCAAAGTTTACTAAGAGATAGGGATATATCAAAAACTTTAT
>CAZBUQ010000023.1:0-8623 GCA_964495135.1 uncultured Gammaproteobacteria bacterium | reverse complement strand
AAACCTTAGGGTAAGTATTTCCCAAAAGGTAAACCAAGGAGGATCAGATGGAAAAGAAACTCGGAACCGCTCAGTTCGCAGGACTGGCTGCGGTGGTCATCGCGGAGATGCCGCGGGATCTCGCGCCCGAGGTGGCACAGGCCTGGATGGAAGGTGGCGGCCGACTTGCCCTTCGCGACGCTCTCGATCGCGCTCTGCGCCAAGGCCCGCCCCCGTCCGTGGATCCCGATGCCTGGGTGGATACGCTCGACCTCGCGAAGATCGAGCGTCGCGTGTTCGAGATCGTGGTGGATCCGAACCTCACCATCGAGCAGATGGTCGCGGCGAGCGAATACAACTACGCCGACCCGAACCACACCACCGCGGTTTTCGGTGCCTGCCGCAAGGTGACGGGCACGAAGCCGGTCAAGGCCAAGGTCGTGGCCTTCTGCGTGGGCCGCAACGCCACGCGGAAGCAGGCCATCCGGCTCCGTTCCCGCCTCAACCTCGGCGCGATCTGCATCCAGCATGAGCTCGCGCTTGGGGCGCAGCACAAGAACGCCCAGCGCGACCTCAACTGGATCGTGAACGCAGACGACGAGGTCCTCGTGCACGGTGTCCGCGTCGTGTCCTACCTCGATGGCGGTCCTGGCGACCGCGACCTGGGCCTGTACGGCGCTGGCCTCGGGTGGCGCGCCGACGCCTGGTTCCTGGGCCTCCTCAGCGAGTAGATCCCTCGGATCTTCCGGACGCTCAGCCCTTTCCCTCGGTCCCTCCGCTCCGTCTTCTTCATCTCCCGCACTTGGTGCAATGCCAAGTCGCGGGAGTTCTTATTTTATGATAAACTTTCTTTGGATAGTAAACGACACAGTCCGCGGTCAATGAAGTTTTATTTTTTCTAGGCTTCGGACGGTTGAACTCTGGGTGTACTGAAAAAGCCAGATTCGCGGCGGGTATTGCTTTCCGCGAGCGTGCAACGGTACAACTCTAAAAATGAAGATACTCGGTATAAGATGCTAGGGAGATCACGTCTCCAAATTCGATACAACCCTAAGAGTTATTCAAGGGGTGGTGGTGCAGACGGCATCTTGTATAAAGGTACTCTGGTCCTCGTGAACGGTAACCGCAACGTGTCCTACCTCAATGGCAATCCTGACAACCGCAACCTGAACCTGAACAACGCTGACAACGAGTGGAACGCCAACACCTGGTTCCTGGGCCTCCTCAGCGAGTCTTTTCATTCTCCTCCTTGCACAGGAGGAGTTTCTTTTTTAGGAATGCTTTGCATCCACCTGCCTAGCATATTGCCGATAGAGGTAAGTTTTTGAGCAAGTTGCGTATACTTAGTAGTATCTATTCCTTCAGCTTCCCAAAGAATAGTGATAAAGTATTTAAGATAATCCAAACGCTGACTGATTTGGATAAGCAATGATAGTTTTTCTGCGCGTTTTGTATATTGTGCGGTCAGTGTTATTGCAATAAGATCAGTAAAGAAATTATCAATTTTCACGCCCAGTGTTCCACGTGAGAGTCGCGGTAAATGGGGTAAAAACCTATGCCACAGCAAATAACACTCTTTGAGATGGGTCAGGATGGGGATTTCCGAAGTCGTGGGGGGGGGGTTAAAAGAATTCAATTGCGCCATAGATTTGAGGATATTATTTCATTAGAAAATCTATGTTTAGCCTGGCAGGAATTTATTTGTGGCAAACGGGGGAAATGCGATGTACAGGAATTCGGCTACCGCCTCATGGATAATATCATAGCACTGCATAAGGACTTAGCAAATAAGACCTATATGCATGGCGGGTATCAAAGTTTCCGGATTTGCGATCCCAAACCAAGACATATCCATAAAGCAGGTGTGCGTGATCGTTTGCTCCACCACGCCATTTATAGAATACTCTACCCCTTTTTTGACCGCACTTTTACTTCAGATTCATTTTCCTGCAGAAATAACAAAGGCACGCATAAAGCCCTTAATCGTTTTAAGGCTATGGCCTATAAGGTCAGCCGGAATCATACCAGAACCTGCTTGATATTAAAATGTGATATTAAAAAGTTTTTTGCCAGTATTGATCACTGCATTTTACTGCGGATTTTGCAAGAATATATTCCAGATCAGGATATTTTATGGCTATTGAAGCAAGTGATTAGGGGTTTTTCAACTGAAGGTAGTCCTGGCGTCGGCCTTCCATTAGGCAATCTTACTTCCCAGCTCTTTGCCAATGTGTATATGAATGAGTTTGATAGATTTGTAAAGCAGAGACTCAAAGCCCGCTATTATATTCGGTGTGCGGATGATCTTGTGCTGTTACATGAGAAGAGGCAGTGGCTTGAACAACAAGTGCCAACTATTGCACATGCGCTTCAGAAACGTCTGCATTTGCAGTTAAAACCTTTGCCTCTGGAGTGGATTTTCTAGGATGGGTGCATTTTACTGATCATCGAATACTTCGTAGTGCAACAAAGCGGCGCATGCTGCGCCGCTTGAATGAATTTCCTACCGAGGAAACCTGGCAGTCGTATCTTGGACTGCTTTTACACGGTAATACTAAGAAGTTGAGGGAAGAAGTTTTGAATAGGTATTGGGCAATGCGATAATTGGGAATCTGCAGAACTTATTCCTGCGCCTCTAACCATTTTTCTGTATCCATTGCTGCCGCGCAGCCCATGCCCGCGGCGGTTACGGCTTGACGGTATTTATGATCAACACAGTCCCCGCCGGCAAACACCCCTTCAACCGAAGTCATTGTTTCACCCGGGCGGGTTACTACATATCCTTTTTGGTCCAATTCAATTTGTCCGGTAAAAATTTTGGTATTGGGTTCGTGTCCAATGGCGACAAAAAGACCATCACAGGGTAAGTCATTAAGTGATTGAGTTATTAAGTTATTAAGTTTGACGCCGGTAACTCGTCCTTTTTCCGCTCCCAATACGTCTTCTACCGCGCTGTTTAGAATAAACTCAATTTTTGGATTTTTTTGCGCGCGCTCCAGCATTATTTTTGAAGCGCGGAATTCATTGCGCCGATGTACCACATACACTTTTGACGCGAATTTGGTAAGAAACGTTGCCTCCTCCATTGCTGTATCTCCGCCGCCAACTACCACCACGATTTTTTCTTTGAAAAAAAATCCATCGCAGGTAGCGCAAGCTGAAACTCCTTTGCCATAGAGTTTTTTTTCATTTTCAAGACCAAGGCGTTTTGCTGACGCGCCGGTGGAAATAATTATGGCTTTGGCCTCATGGAGTTCTTCTCCAGCCCATACTTTAAATGGGCGTGCGCCAAAATCCACGCGCGTAACTTCTTTTGAAAGAATCTTTGTACCAAACCGCTCGGCCTGCTTTTTAAAATCCTCCATCATTTTGGGGCCTAAAACGCCTTCGGCATAGCCCGGATAATTTTCAACGTCAGAGGTAGTCGTTAATTGTCCGCCCGGCTCCGCGCCTTCAAACAAAAGCGGCGCGAGATTTGCCCGCGCGGCGTAAATTGCGGCAGTATATCCGGCCGGCCCAGAGCCGATGATGATGACATTTTCCATACGAACTTATTACTTCAACATCCCGTCAATCTTCTTTTTAAAATCCTCTTTTTTTTGTACACCGACGAATTGTTCTACTGGCTTGCCGCCTTTAAAAAGAATAAAAGTGGGAATAGACATCACGCCAAATTTCGAAGGAGTTTGTGAATTATCGTCCACATTCATTTTTGCAATTTTAACTGGCTTGCCCTCGTATTCTTTCGCAAGCGCGTCAATAACCGGACCCATAATTTTGCACGGCCCGCACCACGGCGCCCAAAAATCCACTAAAACTGATTCCTTAGAATCCAAAACCTCTTTTTTAAAAGTCTGATCAGTAAGATTAAGCATAATAAAAATTTAAAGCACTAGTTTGCGTTCTTTCTTTTCCTCTTTATATATATTAAGTACGTCGCCTTCCTCAATCTCTACTTTGGAATTCACTTTAAGTCCGCACTCTGATCCTCCCGGAACGGTTGCCACGGGCTGTTTGGCTTGTTGCAGTTCCGCGATTGTCCCTTCTCCGACTTCTTCCCCGGCACGCATAATTTTTACCTTCGCGCCTTTAACGGCTTTGCCTTCCTCAACACGCCCTCCTATGATAGCATATTGTTTTTCCTGGCGGAAGACGGCTAAAACTTTTAAGTTTCCTAAAGCGGTGTGGATAATCTCGGGTTTTAGCAAAACCTCCAAACGGCCCTTCACATCGTCCAAGAGTTCATAGATGATTTTATAGATTTGGATTTCAATGTTTTTTTCGCGCGCTAAATCTAAAACTTGCGGCGAAGCCAACACATGAAAACCATAAACCACGGCATGCGCGGCTTCCGCCTGTAAAATGTCCGACTCGTTGATATTGCCCAATCCGCTCACGACTACTTTGACGGCGACTTCCGGAGTTTGTAATTCGCCAAGTTTATTGGAAATGGCCTCGAGTGATCCCAAAACGTCGGTTCTGACAATAACATTAATCAGAGTTTGTGCCGCTTTTTCCGCCTCAATACTCTCGGCAATTTTGTTGGATTTTGCACCCTCTTTATAAGTCGGAACGACTTTTTTAGTTTCTAGTTTTTTTGGATCAACTGGCACCTCCACAATATCGCCAACTTCAGGCGACACTTTAAACCCTAAAATTTTAACTGGCATACCAGGCGGAGCGGCGTTTACCACTGTGGCGTTCCATTCCCTCATGGCGCGAACTTTACCATGTAAATCATTGCCGACGGCCAAATAATCGCCGGTTTTTAGGGTGCCATTTTGTACGAGCAAGGTCGCCACCGCGCCTTCGCCCGGATCAAGGTGTGATTCAATAATCGTGCCCAGCGCGCGCGCTTTAGGATTGGCCACGATTTTTTCTTTTTCCAAATCCGCAGTGAGCAAGATTACGTCGAGCAGCGCATCAAGCCCCAGACCGGTTTTTGCCGAAATCGGAACAAACGGAATTTTACCTCCCCAATCTTCAGGCAATATCCCCGTTTCTGAAAGTTCCCGTTTTACTTTATCGGCCTGCGCGTCAGGCTTATCCATTTTATTTATAGCGACCACAAAGGGAATTTTCGCGGCTTGGATAATATTTAAGGCCTCAACCGTTTGCGGCTGTACACCATCATCAGCCGCAACGACTAAAATCGCCACATCGGCAATACGCGCGCCGCGACTGCGCATCGTGGTAAACGCTTCATGCCCCGGAGTATCAATAAAAGTAATATTGCGTTCATGGCGTACAGTTTGATAAGCCCCAATATGCTGGGTAATTCCCCCGGCCTCGCCTTCCATCACATTAGTTTTGCGGATGGCGTCTAAAAGTTTGGTTTTACCATGATCAACATGACCCATCACCACGACCACCGGCGGCCGGGCGGTAAGCGCGGTCGGTTCTTCTTTGCTAATTCTGTCGCGGATAAGATCGGCTGACTCAACGACTTTCGTGGTTTCTTTAGTGGCGGTTATCTCTTCCTTAACTTTAAACCCCAAATCTTGGGCCAAAATTGAGGCGGTGGTAAAATCCAAACGCTCATTCATGGTTGCTAAAATGCCGTTTTTCATCAGTTCGGAAATTAGACGCGCCACTGGTAAACCCAGGCGTTGGGAAAATTCACGCACGGTAATAAATTGGGGCAATTCGACAAGATGCTTTTCACGCAGTGCGCCCTCCAAATCCGCCTCATCACGGGATTTTTTTTCTTCTTTTTCCCGGATTTTTTGCCATTCGCGGCGGATTCTTGGCCAACCCTCAATAATTTTCCAAGCCGTGCGGTCATCCACTTTAATCGCCCGCCGGCCAATATCAAAACCGAACACCGGCAGAATTTGCAGGAGTTCATTGGGGGAAACTTTTACGCGCCGAGCGAGTTCGGTAACATTCATAATTGATCACGAGACACGTATCCCGTATCACGTAACCCGATTTCCCCTCCTCCGAGAGGAGGGGTTAGGGGTGGTGTTCGTGATATGTGATGCGTGTTATGTGTTACGTGACAGCTACTGTATCATGTTCGGTCCATTAGGTCAATTGTCCCAAGTGAGACCGTTGTAAAAAAAGACCGCCGGAGCGGTCGCAGGGGGTTGGGGGGAGTATTGAAAAGAGCCGAATAGTTACTTCCGCTTGGGTCGCGGGGGCGCTTTTTTGCGCGGTCTTGCCAGCGCAGCTAGCGTGCCGCAGCGATGCGGTTGCCCGGCCACCCGAGGTTCATCGCAGCGGAAGCAGACCCGGGTTCCTCTTTCCTCAAGCTCGTCAGGATTCCGGTCAGCATCACCCTCTTCCCATGGCAATGGGATAGCGATTCTGGACATGGATGTACCTCCTGATCAGCATTTTACCACATTGCCAGTAGGTGTCAATCCGCTTTCGGCCGGTAGTTTAAGGCCTCCCCTCCTCGGCGTCAGGAGATCCTGAATGCGCTATGCGGCTACTTTTTGGAGCTCTTTAACCGCGTTAATAATAAAGTGCTTCACGTTTTTCCAGCGCAGAGTACGGTCAAATACCATGCTCCGCTCGATGTCGGGATCATTGTCGGCATCTTCAAAATAGAGAAGCCCTCGAAGTCCGTAGTAGATATCAAAATAACTGTATTTTTCTTGAGTGAATCGCAGGATCTCTTTCAATGAAAATTTCTGAAGAAGATAGTAGATGTCAATAAAGTCTCGGCGCCGACCCCTTTGCGCAATGGCGATGATTTTCATCGCCGCAACGTCTTTTAGACTTGTGGTAAATACACCCTGGATCGGGCGGGGAGTTTGAAGCAGCGGATAGCCATAGTAGAAGCAACTCAAATGGATGTCGGGGTCAACATTCATCTCAAAGGTGTCGTCGATGTCCCGAACGACACGCAATTTATATTTCTGCAGGTGCGCGCGAAATAAGCGGGCAAGCGTTCCTTTTCGAAAATGTTGCGACGTGTAGAAATCAAAATCCACCGATTGTCGGTGTTGAATTTGGAGCGCGAGTGCGGTGCCGCCCGCAAGGTAAAGTCCGCGCCCGCGCGTGAAACCCAGTTGCGTAAAAAATGCTTGTTGACTTTTAGTGAGTACGTGAGGTTGATTTTGCATGGGGAAGGCGCGGATATTTGTATATTCTGGGGGTTAATGAGAATAGGGCGCGTTCGCGACGCGGAGGAGGAACTTTTACCCTCAACAATGTTTCCCAGTAATTAAGCACATCATCCCACCAAACGCCGCGAGCAGGATTGAGTACCACCTGTTTGATTTCGCGAGTGGAATAGGTGCGCAAAAGCCACTGGAGTTGTTTCCAATGTCCGTGATTGAGGATTTGCGCAATGATCGTACGCTTATCGCGCTTTGGATCTAGGGTACGCAGATTATAAGACCAAAGAGCGGATTGAAGAAATGCGGGTACTGACATAGGCATATTTATAGTATCACAAAATCGCGGGTTTGTCAAAAAGAAAATGGCCACACCGAGAGGGTGCAGCCGTGGTGCTGTCGCGGTCTGCCGTGAGGCCTACTGCGGGCAGGTTCCGTGGTGTATGCCGCTTGCGTGCGGCTCAGGCAGTGGGGAGGCTATGTCGGGTTCGTATATTTTTCCGAGCGGGGTCGCGGCGTAATCAACGAATCCCTTCGCGTTCACCGGTCGTGCGAGATTGCCGGGCCAGTGGATGTGGGGGTGATCCGATGCGAGCAGATCTCGGTAACGCGGTACTGCTTCATGGACAAGCGTCGAAGGGTCGCTTGCCTCGAGCTCGGCGAGTACCGGGAGGTACACTGTGCCGGCGCTCGTGCGATCGTCGCCGTGGAGCTTCATTACCGCGTTGAGCCATGAGACGAGTAGTGACAGCCGCGCCACCTCGGGAAGCGAGGTGTCGCGGAAGCGCTGGAAGCGCTGGTTTTCCTCGAGCAGCTTCCAGCCGCCGTTGCCAGCGAAGTTTTTGGCTGCGTGGCCAGCCGCACGAGCAAGCGTTGCGTCGCAGCGTTCGATGTCCGAGAGCACGACCACCTCAATCCACGGTGCTGCTGCGAGAAGCGCACGAGTTCGTTTTGGGCTTATGAGCGTGTCGGATTCGGTTTGGTAAGACTGTTCTTCAAACGCGTAGTACGCATGGTACCGCTTGTGCGGGTCCTTAGTTTGCAGATACGCGAGCAGAAACGCGTAGAATTGGTCGTATTCCGCATCGTTATGTGGGTGCCACTCGTCGGCCGGCTCGGCCTGGGCTACGACAGGTTCTGCAGGGACCTGATCCTCCGGTGTCTCGTCCGCCTGTATCGTGGCCGGCCTTGGGTCAGGCGCGTGCTGGCAGGCCATACTCACTGCAAGCGCGAAAAGAGCGGGATGTTTCATGGACGATTCCTCCTTAATGGGTATCCTAATATAATGGATCCCAAAAGTCAATAGGACGAAAAAGTCGCGTGTCGACAGGAATGACAGAAAAGAATGATTGGCTAATTTTGGAAAGTGTCTCAATCACTCTTGGGCCGATAGTTAATCGCCTCGGCCACGTGGTTCTGGGTAATTTGTTCTACGCCGGCAAGATCCGCGATCGTGCGGGAAAGCTTGAGCACGCGGTGATAGGCGCGGGCGGACAGATGCAGGCGGTCAACCGCGTTGCGCAGTACATCTTGCGTTTGGGCGTCCACCGCGCAGAATTTTTTTATGTCTTGCACCG
>CAZBUQ010000022.1:1996-8679 GCA_964495135.1 uncultured Gammaproteobacteria bacterium | reverse complement strand
TCTCCTGATTCCTTACGCGGTAATTATTGGACTGGTGATTTTGTTTTCATTTGTTAATTTGTATCATCTTTTGCACTACGGATTTTTTTATTTTAGCGCCGCGCTATTTACCTATCTTTTCTACGGAGCGGTGGCGATTATTTTGTTTTGGGCTTATCAAGAACTTTCCGCGGTGAACTGGTCAAGCGCGGTACTGATTATTGGTAGCTAAATATGCACCTCCCCAAAGCCATCACCAAAATACTTTCCAAAGTCTTGCCGGTTCCGAAAGAATACGAAAAACCGGTGTTGTTTATTCGGCGGCATCCGTTGACGTTTGTACCCGCGCTAGCTTTGGCCATTATTCTTTCGGCAATTCCGCTGATTGGCTATTGGCTTTTTCCACAGCCGGTAGCGAATTTTTGGGCCACCGAATCTGGACGAGCGGCGCTAACTATGGCCGGCTCGGCTTGGTATTTATTTGTGCTTTTGTTTTTCTTTACCCAATTTGTGGACTTTTTCCTAGACGTTTGGATTGTAACCAATGAACGGCTGATTGATATTTTACAACGCGGGCTTTTCGCGCGGACCATTAAAGAGGCGCGGCTTTACCGCGTCCAAAATGTGCGCATTGAAATCAAAGGCGTATTTCAAACTTTTTTTCACTTCGGCGATGTTATTGTGGAAACCGCCGCGGAAGGCGGCCAGCTTCATCTGGACAATATCCCGCAACCGGACGTTGTGGCGCGCAAAATCTTAGAGCTTACGCAAGCCGACCGCGAATATCACGCGGAGAAAATAAAACTGGAACGATTGGAAGAAGGGGCGAGAATCGTTGATGCCGGTAGATAATCCACGAATGACAACGAATATAGAACTAACTTCCACGAAAAACGCGGGGGCTGTGCCCCGCGTTTATTTTTACTCCCCCACAATGTTTTAGACTCCACTAATACCTCCTCCCGGTCCTGCTGGTTTTTCCCGCATCCAACCAGCCAACTCTTGTTGATGTTTAACAATATATTCGCCCACGGTTCCGGTATCCGGATGCGCTTTTATAGTTTCCGCGAGCGCGCGCAAAGTAAGCGCCTCATTGCCTAAGCGCATATACCAAGGGATATTCGCGACGCCAATCGGATCATTGGAAAATTCTGTTGCCCCGCGATCATCAACTCTATCCAGCCATTCCGGTTTAAACCGTACTTCTCCAAAGTGTACATAGCCGTCCGGGCCAACCAAACCGCCTTCCGCAACCGACGTTTTGATAAGCTCGCTAAAATCCGCCTCACCGCTAACTGGCTTAGAGGTAATCTCCTCCGCGGCCCCGCTTGTCGCCTCGCCGCCTACACCATGGCGAACTGCTTCAGTGTATGCTTTATCAAGCGCGTCTTTAATCTCCGCCCCGGCGGAAGGATGAGCAATATCAATCGGTTCATCCAACGAATAATCAAAAGTCTGATCTCCGCGAGTTACTATGACATGGTAAATCACTCCGTCCTCAACCGGAATCACATCTTTCCCTAGATACATGGGGTAGGTAGCTTCATCAGTAACTTCGGCCGGATTGACCGTAAGCCCGGGAATTTCATGTCCGGCAGTTTCGTGCCTGGCCACCTCAATTTCCGCCTCATGCACGGCCTCACGATCAATCTCCACTTCCACATACCCCTGCTCACCCGCTGCGGAAACTCCGGTCGCCACATCCACATCACGCTGCCAATTAGAATCCGAGGTGTTATTAATGGTCGCCACTACTTCATCATAGCGTCCGAGGTTTCCAGCGGTTATTTTATCTGCCGCGTGTTTCAAAAGTCCGTCTTGCATTAGCTCATGGAATTTTGAAACATCATGGATAATCAGTTTTCCCGCGCCAAGGTGGGCAATGCCGTCAAGATCTTCTGCTTCCATAAAGCGCAAATCTTTTCCTTCCAAAAGATATTTTAAATTAGCCACCACATTTTCAACCTGCGCGGCGTCAACCGTGGTAAATTCTTTTCCAGCCATCATTTTTTCCAAAACCGTAAGATCGCGCAACGCTTGTTGAACATGCTCATACCCACCTTTGCCCAGAATAATTTCCACGCGTCCGGTTTCCGGGTCAAAGTCAATCTTTCCGGCTGAAGCGTTTTCAAGACGTTCCAGCGCGGATTGGTAGGCAAGCTCCTCCGGAGTCTTGGTAATTTCCGGGGCCGCCGCGGCTTCCGGCGGCGCGGCCGGTTTTGCCGCGGCTGGTTTTGCTACGCCTTCATCCGGATTATCCGCAACCTTAAGCTCGCCATTCTCGCCAAGACGGAAAAGTCCAAAAGACAGCTGATCAATATTGTGCAGATAATTATGACCCAAAGTTTGCGCCAGGCCGTTCTTTTCCATTTTCTGCAAGACCGACTCAATCTGATCTTGCGGACCAATCTCGGTTGCCTCGGCGTGCACCAATTTTGCAAATCCGGCGGCAATCGCGAGCGTACCAAATGCTTTTCCTTGAGCCATTTTAAGGCGCGCAAAATCTCCTCGCCGGGTTTGTTTATTTTTGAAAATATCCCAAACTACCCCGGTTAGTCCTTTGCCAAACTCCACTGACGCGTTAACGGTAATATCTTTAAGCACGCCCAAATCGCGGGCTTTATGCCACGCTTGACTCCTTTGCACTTCAGTCAAGGCCAAAGCGCTTTCTTGTTCTCCCCGCGCTCTTATCGCGCGCTGAAGCACGGTAAGTCCGCCGTAAGTTACGGCACGTCCAAATTGCCAACCGGAAAGCAAAAACCCGAGGTTAGTATATTGTTTGCCAAGCTCCAAACCGGAAGCCCGGCGTTGGAAATAATCATTCAACATTTGATCCACTTCTTGATTGCGCGCCGCTTGCGCGTTTTGGTCGGCTTGCCGTCGGCGATCCACCACCTCCGTTATTCTAGCTATCATCCTTTGCGCGTCTTCATCTTTAAGATAACCATCTTGTTTAAGCGATCTGATTCTTTCCTCAAGGGCACCGACTTTGGCAAGACTTTTATCAGCAATTCTTGTTCGCTCCGCGCTGGTAATTCCGGCAGCAGCTTCACGATCCAAAAGTGAACGCGTCTCCTCAACCAGCGCGCCAAACGCTTTTTTCTCTTTTTTAAGCCGGCCGCGTTCCGCAAAAAATCTAACTGTTGTCTCTGCCGCGCGAACGCCCAGCAAAGTGCTGGCTACTCCCCAAACCATTTTTGGCAAAAACTTAATTCCGCTTACGGCCGCGTCTTTTACCCGTTGCCAGCGCGTTAGATATTCTTGATCTCCTTCGCCCGGCGTACGCGCCGGAGCGTCCGGAGTAAGTCCGGGACGACGCTCTTGCATTTCAGCCGCGCGACGCCCAGTAGCTCCAGCTTCAATTTCAGCGCGAAGTACGCTGGGTCTGATTTTAAATAACTCGGCGGCTTCTTCCGTGCGCTCTTTATAATCTTCTTTAAGTTCGTCAATGTCCTCTTCAAAGCTCCACGCCTCTTCCTCAAGCTTCTCATAAGTATCCTTATCTTTTGAACGCACGCCAAAAAGTCCTTTATACTTTTTCATTTCCTTTCTAATTTCCTCCAACTCTTGCTGCTTTTTTTGCAATTGTTTCCAAAGGTTTACCGCTTCGCGCTTAAATTGCTGGCCTTGGGCACGCTCGCTTTTTGGCTGTGGTATTGGTTCTCTTCCACGCGGAGGCCGTGGTGGTCCGCCTGCCTGCGCAGGCAGGCCAGCAGGAGGTCTGGGCGCGCTGGCCGCGGCAGCCGCACGAGCCTCGGCAGCTTGGCGCGCTTGCTCTGCATAATCCGGCTCAATTACAACTTTAGGTTCATCTGGCTCTACTTTAGGCTCCGGTCTGGCCGGTCCGGTATCAATTTCACCTGAAACTTGCGCGCGAGGAGCTCCGGCGCTGGAAATCGGCTCTGCGGCGCCACTCTCACGCTTTGCTTTTAATTCCTCCTCTGCTACCCTAGCTTCAACAATCCGTCTAGCTTGGCCTATAACTTCTTGCGCGGTATCCTGATCAGCCTCTAAAATTACCGGTTCCCCGGTTGTCGCGGGTGAAACTCTTTTTTGCCTGCCAGATTCTTGTGCGGCTAGCGCTCGTATTGATCGCAAAACTTCGTCAGCATCTTTTGCTCTGTCAACATCGGACTCGCCCGCGAGTTGCCGTGGTTCTGGTCTCAAATACTGCCCTAGAATTTCCTCATCACTTGGCGCTGGTGCTGGCGGCGTCGTAGCTGTTTCTACGATAGCCGGCGGACGGGCTGGTTCTGCCGGTTTTGCGGCCGCAGCAACTTGAACAGCGGCTTCTTGAGCCTCACGAGCTTCAAGAGCTTCCAGCCGATCAAGCGTCGCTTCAATCGCGGCTTTTGTTGCCCGTTCTTCCCCTTCCAGGCTTAATAATTCAGTTCGCTTGCTTGGCATAAAATTAACTGCGTTGCTTTGCTATTTCTCTTTGCATTCTCGCGTGTAAAGTGCGTTGAAATTTCTTCTCCAACTCTGCTTCCCCTTTATCCTTTACATAATCCTCCGCATTCTCAACCACACGTTGTCGACCTCTTTTGGCCATGTTTGGGTATTCCTTTGCAAACTCATCCGCGTATTTCTCTACCAATTCTTCTCTTAAAATTTCCCTCACAGCTTTGACTTTCTCTGAATCCCACCCAACCTCTTCCGGCGTCAGCGGCTTTTCCGGATCATATTTTTCCAGCCGCATTGCTTTTTCAAGCGCTTTATTCTTTTGCAACTCTTCCGCAGATACTCCCAAGGCCTTAAAAATAGCGCGGATACTGGCCTGCTTTTCTAAGCCGTCCCCGGTGTAATTCCACATTCGCCTACGCAACCGCTCTCCTCCGGGAAACAAATCTTCCGGTAAATCCTGATCCGTAAGGGTGGCAAAAATACGTTCTCCCATTGAATAAGTTCTACCGTCTCCTTGTCTTTCATACGGAGGATTATAAATAAGGTATAGGACATCGCGTCCGGCAACACCGCGAAGGTGGTCAATTGAACCGGGAAAACCACCGCCGCGGTAGCCACCTTTATTTTCTTGGCCAGCTTCAACAAAAACAATTTTTACTTTACCAAGGCGAGGAGTTTCGGTTTCAATAAGATAATATTTGGAAAGTTCTCTTAACTCACCGCCGACTTCTTCGGTGTAAACCGAATAGCCGCGCTCGAGAAGCTCGGCCCAGTGTTTTTTTGCCAGTTTATTAGTTTCTTCATTTTTTTCAACTAAACTGCGCCCGTCTTTTTGAACAAAACCATATTTTTTAACATCGTCCTCGGATATTTCTTCGGTAAAATCCGTATCCGGATGATCTTTAACATACTTAACAATTGATTTAAAATTCGCGCGCGCGGCAATGGCGAGCAAGCTGCGATACCAAGGCCCGTCCCAATATTTGGAATTTCGATCTTTCCAAGCCGGATGCGATTTGGTGTCATCATACATCACCAACTCCAGGGCCTTGCGTAAATTATCCGCGGTATAGCCAAACTTTTCCGTAAATTCCTTGTTGAAATGTTCATTTTTATCAGTAAAAAATCCTAAAAATTCCAGGGTTTCAAACAGATATTGCGCGCTCGCGGCGTCCGGCAAACTTATTCCGGCATTATGATGATCAAAAGATAGGGTTCGCTCCCCGGGTTTAACATAACCGGCGACATTATTTTTCGCTTCACTTGGGTCGTATATTTTGCCGGTTTCGCGCGCGGCCTTAACTTTTTCATGGTAGCTGGCGCCGGATACTACCCCTTCTTCTCCGCTGATATTAACATGAATTGCTCCGGGCTTACGGCGAGGCGGAACCAACGGAATTATTGCCCGAGTCTTAATTCCGGCAAACTTTAAAAGTTCACGCGCGGCTTGGCTATCCAATCCAACCGCGCCGGCTGCTTTTTTTGCTATCACAAAATCGCGGCGCGCCCAAACCAGACGCATAATTTCCCGCAACGCTACTTTGCGTTCGTCACTCCATTCAGTTTTTCCAAAATGCTCACGTTGGTAAAGCACAACCGCTTGCCGCGCGCGCTCCCAACCCTCCTCATCTTCCCCCCACCACTGCTTATCCGAAGCCCACAGCAAAGCGTCAATTTCAACTTCCGCGGCAAAATCTTGCACCCTACCTTCACGATTTTCTCGCATCTCGCGGGTGCGTTCCTCTTGCAAACGCCGGCCTTCAGCCCGGCTCGCTTGCCTTTCCTTCTTCAACTGCTCTTGCAAAGCGCGAATTGCTTCAAAATAATCCAGAGCGGCAACGACATTTTCTTCTTCTCGCCCTCTTAAACGCAGCGCTTTCCGAAGATCCTTAATTGGTAAACGTGAAAATACAGTATTTTGGTCCCTTTGTAAGTCAGTGGGGTCAATATACCGGTACACAAATTCATCACCATTGCCTTTTCTTTGATCGCTTATATCGCCAAGTAAAGCTTCGAGCCGTTTGTTAAACTCTGCTTCGCTCAATCCGATTTCCTTGGCAAATTCAGGAAGGAAATTACGGGCAACAGCTTGCCAGCCGGGAACACCGACATTGACAATATCTTTTTTTCTTTGCCCTTGCGCTCCAATTAGAGCAAATACCGCCCTTTCTCCGCTACTTATCGCGCCGGTTAGTTTAAAATCCGCCGGATTTCCAGCGCTTCGTTCTGCAGCACTGCTTTCTAACTCCGCGATAAATTTTCTCGAAAAATTTTCAATCGCTTCAGAAACCGAATCCCGC
>CAZBUQ010000022.1:0-1965 GCA_964495135.1 uncultured Gammaproteobacteria bacterium | reverse complement strand
ATTGTCATGGATTTGGCTTTTGAGCTCGCGCTCCAGTATTCTTGCCGCTTCCAAAAAATCTAAAAGGTCGGCAAATCGCGTTTCCGCTTCATCAGCTCTCGGTAGTTGAACTTTTTCTCCAATATCAGCAAGTTTAAGCCGAGCCAATGCCGCTCCTTCCTCGGATTTAAATCTATCCTTTGGATCTATATTCTTATACAAATAATCCCCACCAACCGCTTTGCGCTCTTGAGAAACAAGTCCGGAGATTTCCGATAGTCGCGCTTGCGCCTGATCATTATCCAACCCGGCTTCTTTGGCAAAATCTCCCAAGAAAAATTTAATGGCCTCTATCGCGGCCGGTCCATCATACTTCAGAAATAACCACTGTTTTCCCGGACGGGAGGCCATCTGATCAAGAATATACCATTCACCCCGTTGAATCGCCTCACTATATTTAAATTGTCCGGGGTTTTGTAGTTTACCTTTTCCTTCTTTTGTAAGGCGTTCTACTACCTTTCTGAAGCGGGCTGCGACATGCTCCTTTATCTTGGGAAGATTCCTTTCTTCAATTTTTTTGCGTTCTTCAGCTGTTGGCGGAAAATCCGAAGTCCGGCTCGGGGCTACTTGTTCCTCTCCAGTTTCTCGCGCTTGCAAAACCGGCTCTGCTCCGGCAGCGCTTTTATCATCTTTATCTCCTTTCTTTGCCGACCCTGGTCTTGATATTCTCGCTGTTTTTTTCTTTCTTTCTAAAAGCTCTGCTTTACGCTGCCGGGCTTTCTCCATTAGACCGTCACTTGTCTTATTGTGTTTTACCAAGAAGGTATTGGCTAGGGTGTTTACTTTATCTAAATACTCCTTCCAATACTCTAGCCTTTCCGCGGGTTGAAAATCTTTTGAATTTAAACCGGAAATCAGAATATCAAAATCACGTATATCGTAAAAGCGCAGATCTCCTTCCAGTATCTTATCCAGCTTGCTGTAAATAAGACTATCCTCGCGATTTTCATCATCACTGCCCAATAAACGCTCTATCGCGCCTAAATCAGCGGCAGCAATAGATCTTTCTAATTCAGTTTTTACCTGCTTCAAAGTATTTTCCCGATTTAAAATATTTTCCTCCGGAGATTTATCCGGATCAATGCCTACCTTGCGTAAAGCATTTTTAACGGTATTTTCAGTAAGAATTTCAAATTCTTCCGCGGCCTCTTCGGGGGTGGCCGGAGTATTTTCAACAACCGCAGCGCCTGCTGATTCATTCTCCGGCTCCATTCCCATGCGTGCTTCCACGTTTTCAACAGCAGGCTGCGGCGGTTTATACCGCCGCTGTTTATACCGCCGCTGGTGGTCGGGCACGAAAGTGGTTGGTTGGGCGCCGCCCCTCTTCCACCATGGAGCAGTTTTATCTACTTTTGAAGTTGTAGAACTTATTATGGCAAGCCCGGCAGCAGTAGCTAAACTCGTATCAATTGGACGTATTCTATCTTTAACAAATAATTTAGCCGCGGGAGCACCCTGAATTTCCACTATTTTCAAGACTAGTTCAGAAGTTAAATCTCTAAAATCTTTTTCATTTCTCCTATCATGAAGTTCCCAAGCGCGGATTAAGGCCGTAAGCGCGTCTTCCGGGCGTCCAACTTTTTCAAAAACTTCGGAAAAATATCTTGCCTCTTTGACTGATGATACGCCGCTAAGCGCCGCTGCTAACGCCTCGCCTTGAAGCGCGGCAATTTCATCATGGGTAAGTCTTTTCTTGGGCTTTCTTTCTTTTTTCTTTTTCCTTTCCGGCTCCGGCGCTTTTGGCGCCTCCACCGCTGGCGCGGCGGCATTAGCAGTTTCCACTCCTTCGCGCTTTACAATTTCATCTTTAATTGCCGCGCGAATACTTTCATCAGGATAATCTCTTAAAAAACTGGGGTCACTGCTAAAAAACTGTTCCCTGCTCAGCGCAACGCCCAAATCTTTTGCGGTCTGTCTTTCTCCTAA
>CAZBUQ010000021.1:2995-8792 GCA_964495135.1 uncultured Gammaproteobacteria bacterium | reverse complement strand
ATTCCCACCCAAAGTTTTTCGTGATTATCAAGTTCAAGTTCATGCGACCAGTCCGCTTCTTGCGGAGCAGGGACTATTTTGACCGAACGGGCGATCACGGCTTTGCGCAGTGTTTTTTGAAATTCTTTAACTACTGCTTGAAGCATCGGGTTGGCAGTGTGAAGCAAAACCCGCACTATATCTTGTGGCGTAAGCCCTGCGGTTTTACGCGCATCATTCAGCAGGCGCGTCAGTTCGCGGACGAGGCCTTCTTTTTTAAGTTCCGGAGTGATTTCGGTGTTGAGGGAAACCGTGAGCGCACCATCGTTTTTAGTGATCCACTGCCCCTCACCGGATCTCGCCTCCGCCGTCACCTCTTTCACATTCACCTCCTCCGCAATCAACTTTAACAATTCCTCACTCAAACTAACCCCTAACCCCTGAACCCTAACCCCTAACAAGGGTTGTCTAACTTTGATCTTCGCTTCCGCCCGCGCCGCATGCGCGAGTTCCACAACTTTGCGCGCCATTTTCATTTCTTGGAGTAGCGCAGTATCAATCTTTGCTTTTTTTGCCTTCGGCCAATCGCTCAAGTGGACTGAAACTGGAAATTTGAAATTAGAAATTTGTTTCGAGTTTCGCGTTTCGAGTTTCGAGTTTCCGACTTCTTGCCAAATATATTCCGCCAAAAACGGCATGAACGGTGCTATAATTTTTGAGAGAGTAGCTAGGACGTAGTAGGTAGTAGCTAGGGCTTGATCACGTTCACGTTTTTTTCCGCTCTTAAACCGATCACGAGAGCGGCGAATATACCATTGCGAAAGATCAGCGATAAAATCCTGGATCGGTCGGCTTGCTTCGGATAATTTATACGCTTCCATGTTCTCGGTTACCTCCTGAATCAGTTGATGCAATCGGGCGACAATCCAACGGTCAAGGACATGCCGTGAGGGTGCGAATTGCGAATGGGGCTCTAATTTACGAATCTCCGAATTCGTAATTCGCAAATTCGCAGGGGATTCGTTATTCGCACCCCTATACATTTTATAAAACTCCAACACATTCAAAAGCATGCTCACTACCTTATTATACATCTCACGCACCCCAACTTCGGAAAAATTCAAATTCTCCGCGCGCATGACCGGAGAACTCACCAGATAATACCGCAAGGCATCGGCGCCGTATTTTTCAAAAATGGAATTTGGATCAGGATAATTTTGCAATTTTTTGGCCATTTTTTTCCCGTCTTCCGCAAGTACAATACCGTTCACGATTACATTGCTAAATGCACGCTTGCCAAAAAGCGCAGTACCTAATACATGCAGATAATAAAACCACGCGCGCGTTTGATCTTGTCCTTCAGCAATAAATTCAGCAGGAAAATTATTTTCAAATTTTTCTTTATTTTCAAAAGGATAATGCATTTGCGCGTATGGCATGGAACCTGAATCAAACCACGTATCAAGCACATCCGGAATACGACGCATCCTGCCATCACATGTGCTGCACGCGAAAATGATTGTGTCCATCACATGCTTATGTAAATCCCTAACCGTCTGTCCGCTCGCCTTTTCCAATTCCGCTACTGATCCAAACACTCTATATTTTTTGCATTTGTCGCATTGCCACAGCGGCATAACAGAAGCCCAAAAACGCTGTCGGGAAATTGACCAATCGCGTGCGCCTTCAAGCCATTTTCCAAACCGACCTTCTTTAATATGCTCCGGCGACCAGTTTATTTTTTTTGCAACCTGTAACGCTTTCTTTTTTAGCTTTGTCACGCTCACAAACCATGACGATGTCGCGTAATTTAAAAGTGGAGTATCACATCGCCAGCAATGCGGGTAGGTATGGATGACATTTTGCTTTGCCAAAAATAATCCACGGTCTTGCAAGTATTTGATAATGCCAAGGTCGGCGGCTAAACGAACCTTGTCGTCTTCTGATAACGGTTTCACTTCTTGCCCGGCAAAATCCACAACCTCGGGTTTAAAACGCCCGTCCATTCCGACATGCTGTATCATGGGAATTTTTTCGCGCTTACCAACCTTAAAGTCCTCGTCGCCAAACCCCGGCGCAATATGCACAATGCCGGTACCTTCCTCCGTGGAAACAAAATCTCCCGCGACAACACGAAAAGCATTTTTGGTGTCTTTATAGTAGGGAAAAAGCGGTTCGTATTTCAGGCCAACCAATTCTTTTCCTTTGATTTCCTGCATCACGGTATAGTTTTTATCTTTCATCACCTCCGCAGCTCGATCTTTGGCAAGAATAAACAGTTCGTCATTCTTAATTCTTAATTCTTCATTCTTAATTCTAACAACCACATAGTCAACGTCCCCCCCCACCGCCAACGCCATATTACCCGGCAGTGTCCACGGCGTCGTCGTCCACGCAAGCATGTATACATCGCCATCAATGCCCAATTTTTCTCTCGCATTAGTAACTTTGAATTTTACCGTAGCAGAAACATCTTTCACCTCCTTATACCCCTCGGATACTTCCTGTTGCGACAGCGTGGTTTCGCATCGCGGACAAATGTGCATGGAACGATAATCCTCGTAGATGAGTCCCTTATCCCAGAGTTGCTTAAACACCCACCAGACCGATTCCATATAGTCGCGATCCATGGTGCTGTAGGCATGCTCCATATCAACCCAACGACCTAAACGCGATATTGTTTTTTTCCACTCCTCAACATATCCCAATACTTTTGAACGGCAAAGCTCGTTGAATTTTGCAACCCCCATCTCCTCAATTTCTTTCTTGCTTTTGGTTCCCAGTTCTTTCTCCACGATATTTTCAATCGGAAGCCCGTGACAGTCCCAGCCCCATTTGCGCTCCACGCGATAGCCGCGCATTGTCCAAAACCTCGGCACAATATCTTTCATCAGCGAAGCGACAATATGCCCATAGTGCGGAAGACCGGTCGCAAACGGCGGACCGTCATAAAACACAAAATCGCCGCGGGGGGCGGCTTTTTCAAGCGACTGCTCAAATATCTTATTTTCTTCCCAGTATTTAATTAGCTGTTCTTCTATTTCAGGAAATTTAGGTTGTGGCATAATGGTAAACACATTCTACCTAAACATTGACAAAATGGCAAAATTGTACTATACTTTAGAAAATACTTTTAGCTATCACAACACTCAACTATGACGCCGGGGTCAGGAGAATATCCTCCAGCAGAAATTCCTACTGCGCCGCGATACGCGGAAAATATTTTTGAGTCACTGCCGGCTATGGAAATTGGAACAGCAATGCAACGGGCGGCGGCAACACGGCTAAGCACCGGAAAAGATACCAAACTAAAATTATCCGCGACAGAAGCTGTGGAACGCCAGGGCTGGAGCGCTGATGCGGTCTTGCGTGCCCGCAAAGGCGACGCCTTAATCAACCGCAGTGGACAAGTATTTGAAGTCGTGAGCGGGGACAAAAAACGTCTGCAAATACGCGATGCGGAAAGTGGCGAGGGAGGTGCAATTGTATTTGAGCCGCGCGCAATCCAGGCACAGGCATACACTTATCAACTTAGCGGCGGTGGAAAAACTAAAAAATTACGCGTATACGACAGTGTCTACAAAGATCGTTCGCTTGACACAACAGATTTTTTAGACAGTATTATGTCCGCGGTTCCGGCGCAATGTTTGGACGTGTTTGATGAGATACGCATTGTGCGCATGGAAACCACCGCCAAAGGCGGACAGTTCAAAGCTGAACCATCGCTTCTTGCAAACACAAAAAGCATTACCCTTTATGTGGAAGAAGGGGGTTATCCGACAAAGGAAACCCTCCGTACTTTTTACCATGAACTAGGGCATGCGCTCGCCAGATATCTTAAGGGTGATGTGCATCCGGGTGCAAAATGGAAAAAAGCAATGGAAGCAGACAAAAATTCTGTTTCCGAGTATTCCGCAAAAACCCGCTATCCCCGCAAAGGAGACCAAGGAGAAATCGAAGACTTTGCTGATACGGTAATGATGTATTTGGCGACCGATGGGGCAAAGACTCCGGCTACGAAAACCTTGAGAGATTTCTGTCAAAATCGTTTCCAAAAATTGGATGAGGTGTTTGAAGATCTTGCGAGTCGACAGGGCAGCGGTATTATAGGGGATCTGACACGACGCCTCTCCAAGCCGTCAGGGCCATTAGACAAGTAACCGCCGAAGGCGACCAAGTGGCCGCTTTTTTTGTTATGATATCAATGGTATACTATCCTTACTATGGAAAAGCTGCGAATATACCTTGCCGGGGATCATGCCGCGTTTGAGCTGAAGAAAAAAATCGCGGCGTATTTAAAAGCGCGCGGATATACCGTGCGCGATTTTGGGCCGTACGCGTATGATCCGGAAGATGATTATCCGGATTTTATAATTCCGGCTGTAAAAGCTGTAGCGCGCGACAAAAAATCTTTAGGCATTGCGGTATGTGGTTCTGGCGATGGCGCCTGCATTGCGGCAAACAAAGTGCGCGGCGCGCGCGCAGTACAAGTCTGGGACACCAAAACCGCGCACTCGTCCCGCTGGCATAACAATGCCAATGTACTTTGCCTTCCAGGCGGAAAAACTAAAGATGTCAAAACGCGCGGAGTTTCATTTCCCTTTCAAAAAATCACCCTCATTTTGGAAGTTTGGCTTTCCACCCCATTTTCCGGCGCGCCACGACACCAAAGACGCTTGGCAAAAATTAAAAAATTTGAACTCCGCGGCAAACTATGAAACCCCGCATTACCCTTATCATTTTAGCAGTTCTCGGCCTGGCTACCATGGGCTACCTGACTAATTTGCACTTTGCCCCGGAGGCGAACGCGTTTTGCAATATCGGCGAAGGATATTCTTGCGATATTGTGAATAAAAGCGAATACGCAAAAATTCTGGGAATTCCGGTTTCCATACTCGGTCTTTTGTACTTTGTCCTTGTGCTGGCAGTTGGAATTTTCAAGTATACACCTTCCGCGCTTAAAGCAGTTGCGTTTTTAACCATTGCTTTTCTGGGACCAGCGCTGTATCTAAGCTACATTGAATTTTTTGTGCTTAAAAACATCTGTATACTTTGTGAAGGATCAAAAATTTTAATGCTGGGGATTGTGGTGGGGTCCTGGATTGCATTGCGCCCTTTAAAACTTGGCACTGCCACCATAACTGGCGCCGTAATACTTGCGCTTATTCTAGCCGGCGCAACCTGGGCAATGCAGTCCCGCGGCGGCCCGGGCGACAAATATGTTGGCTTTGCGCAGTGCCTTACCGACAAAGGCTTTATAATGTATGGTTCAGTAACCTGCGCCTTCTGTGCGCGTCAAAGGGCGCTCATGGGCGAGGAAGTTTTTGAAAAATACTCTATTGAAATTGAATGTGATCCCCGCAATCCCGGCGCGGAAGTTGAGCGTTGTATTGCGAAAAACATTGAACGCACCCCGACTTGGATTCAGGAAGACGCACAGGGTGCTGAACTCTATAGATTTGGCCCAGGAGTACAATCACTTGAGAAGTTGGCAGAGGTATCAGACTGTCAATTACCTTAAACATGCTTGATGGAAATCTTACTCTCGGAATCATTTTAGCTGCGGCCTTGGCCGACAGCATTAACCCTTGCGTACTGGGTGTTCTTATTTTCTTGGTCGCATTCCAGATGAGGGTATTCAAAAGCGCAAATCGGATGCTTGTTGGAGGACTTCTCTACACTGTGGTCGTGTATGTCACTTATCTTGCACTCGGTTTCGGAATACTGAAAATTGCGGTTTCACTCCATGTGGCAAACGCGTTCTATTGGATCGCGGCAATCATTGCAATTATTGCCGGACTTCTTGAAATCAAAGACT
>CAZBUQ010000021.1:0-2985 GCA_964495135.1 uncultured Gammaproteobacteria bacterium | reverse complement strand
TACACTTCAGATGATTCCGGGTGCGGCGCAGCGCATTAAAATGTACACGCAAAAAATTGAAACACTTCAACAAAAACGTCCCGCGCTAGGATATTTAATGATCGCGGTACTGGGCGTGTTTGTGGTGCTGGTTGAACTCCCCTGCACCGGTGCGCCATATTTCGCGATTCTCGCGCTTTTGGCGCAAGGATCGTACGCAACCGCGGTGCCCTACTTACTGCTCTACAATCTTGTATTTATTCTTCCACTCCTTGTCGTAATTGCGCTGGTATACTTTGGTAAAACGTCTGAACGCGTGGAAAGCTGGCGTACCCAACACAAAGGCACAATGCGCCTTGGAATTGGACTATTCCTTATCGCGCTTGGTGTATATATGATATACTCACTAACTAAGTTTTAATTGCATATAATATGGACGAACAGACATTTACCTGCGGGAGATGCGGGAAAATAAAAAAGGAGAACGAGGGCTCGTTCACGGCGGAAGAAAAAAAGTTTTGCTGTGAAAAGTGCTGCCCAAAACCGGGAGAAGAAAAACCGGACAAAACAGGGGGGTTGTGTGAATTTTGCTAAAAAATGTCTAGCTATAATATACATCAAAACCGTCCTGCTTAGCAGGACGGTTTTATTATGGTATAATACTACAGATATGAAACGCGAGCTTATTCCCGTAATCCTTGCCAAAAATTTTAGTGATTTTAAAGAAAGACTTACTACAATCAAGACATTCAAACCAAAGCCACTATGGATTCAGATTGATGTGGTGGATGGAAAGTTCGCGCCGTGGAAGACATGGGCTGATCCGGAGATCGCTAAGCATGAGTTACGAGGCATGAACTACGAGGTTGATTTGATGGTGGTCGACCCTTTAAAACATGCTAAAGCGTGGATGCGGGCCGGGGCAAAAAGAATTTTGTTTCATATAGAGCACAACGTTAAAGACCAACCATCTACTGTGATAGCTTGCGTGAAAAAAAATGGCGCGGAAGTTGGAGCTTCGCTTAATGCGCGCACATCCCTTCGCAATCTTTTTCCTTATCTTGCTTCGCTAGATTGCGTGCTCTTGCTGGGTGTTAATCCTGGTCGAAGCGGCCAACCATTCCAGCCTAGTGTGCTCAAAAAAATCCGTACGCTACGGAAAAAATTTCCACACCTTCCCATCGAGGTAGATGGGGGTGTATCATTAAAGAACGCGCAGGCAATCTTAAGAGCCGGGGCTACGCGTCTGGCAACAGCTTCTGCGCTGCACAAGGCCGCGAATCCTCAACAGACTTACAAAAATTTTCTAAAGGTCATTAAAAAATAAATCAAAACTTATGAAAAAATTCTTTTGGGCCCTGATTGGACTGGTTATCGCGCTGACCGTCATCATTCTGATCTTAGCGCTCGTTGCCGCAGTAAGAACGTAGCATGCCACACATACATGACGAAAAAGTTAAGGAGCTCGAGGAGCACGCGCTGAAGGTGCGTGAGCTTATCATTGATATGCTCCTCGCAGCAAAATCCGGACATTCAGCCGGACCTTTAGGCATGGCCGATATTTTTGTTACCCTCTATTTTCATCTCTTGCATCATGATCCGAAAAATCCAGACTGGGAAGATCGCGACCGTTTAATTTTATCCTGCGGGCATATTTGCCCGGTGCGCTACGCCGTGATGGCGCTGGCCGGATATTTTCCTTTAGAAGAGCTGAAAACTTTGCGTAAATTCGGCACGCGCCTGCAAGGCCATCCGGAACGCCTGCGCCTACCGGGTAGCGAGACCACCTCCGGGCCGCTTGGGGCCGGACTGGCTCAATCTGCAGGACTGGCGTATGCCGCGCGCATGGATGGAAAAACCTGGCGAACATATTGTATTACCTCTGACGGCGAACATGAGGCTGGACTGCATTGGGAAGCTGTGCTTTGGGCTGGAAAATATAAACTTTCCAATCTCACTTGCATTGTTGACCGCAACGTTATCCAGATTGACGGTATTACCGAGGACATCATGCCGCTCGAACCGCTCAAAGCCAAGTACGAGGCGTTCAACTGGAATGTTTTAGAAGTCGGGGGGCACAACATTGAACAGTTTGTGGACGCGGTTGAAGAAGCTAAATCCACTTTTGAAAAACCAACCGTGATTATCGCGCATACCATACCCGGCCGCGGTGTATCTTTTATGGAAAAAAAGTTTGAATGGCACGGGATCCCGCCAAAACCTGAACAAGCCGTAGCCGCGCTTAAAGAATTGCGAACACTGGGAGGCAAGATTGTCAGTGAACACGAATAAACTTATGCCTTTAAACGAAACTGCAAAACTGCATCCAGATGTATTCGATACCAAAAAACTCGACCAAAAGCCGACTCGTGACGGGTATGGCCAGGGTGTGGTTAAGGCTGGTAAAGAAAACCCGAATGTTGTAGTACTCTGCGCGGATTTAACCGAATCCACGCGCAATCTTTGGTTTAAAGAAAAATTTCCAGATCGTTTTGTGCAATGTGGGGTGCACGAGCAGTTTTTAGCCGCCGGCGGGGCCGGTTTTGCCATGGCTGGAAAAATTCCGTTTATTTCGTCTTATGCGATGTTTTGCCCTGGTCGCGCTTGGGAACAAATTCGCACGAACATTTGCCTCAATGACGTAAATGTAAAAATTGCCGGCGCGCATGCCGGGGTTTCTGTTGGTCCTGACGGCGCAACTCACCAAGCTATTGAAGATATTGCGATTATGCGTCCTATCCCAAATATGCAGATTATCGTGCCTTGTGACGCAAATGAGACGCACAAAGCCACGCTGGCCGCGGCGCGACTGCCCGGACCGTTTTATGTGCGCTTTGGCCGAGAAAAATCCCCGGTTTTTACTACGCCAGAAACGCCCTTTGAGTTTGGAAAAGCCACTGTGTTTCACGATGGGAGCGATTTGGCAATCGTGGCTTGCGGACCTTTAGTGCATGAAGCGCTTTTGGCCGCCGACGCGCTGGCTAAGAAAAAAATCTCCGCGCGAGT
>CAZBUQ010000020.1:3118-8838 GCA_964495135.1 uncultured Gammaproteobacteria bacterium | reverse complement strand
CTTACGCTCGGAATACTGGTAGGTGTGCTCAATCCGGAACCGTGGAAACTGGTAATTGCAATGCTTGCGGGCGGGTCGGTGGTCGGGCTTGCTTATCAGGGAGAAAAGGCGATTAAACCGGCGGCGCAAAATCCGATGCTCTGGAAAATGCTCGTACTGCCGCCGGGGTTTTTAGCCGCATACGGCGCAGTGCAGTGGATGAGTTTTTGGACGCTTGGCGGAGCGGTAATTGTTCTGGTCGCCACCGCGTATTTGTTCTTTATTCGGCGCGGGTTGCGCGGTGCGGCACACGGGCTGCATTCCGGCGATGCATCCAATGTAGAAAAAATTGAAAAAGGATTGGAGCGGTGTTGTTAAAAGACAAATAATATCCGCTAGCATACTCGCGAGTATGCTAGCGGCGTATGACGGACGGCGGCTAGTGGGAGAGCAAGGTATCGAAAATTAGCCCAGATGAGCGAGTGTCAATTTAAGGTGCGGGGTTGACTGTGGATAAGTGGTGTGGTAGGATATGGAATAGGGGAGGGGGGTATTGGCCGCCCGTAGGCGGAAAATACGAAATCCGAATATCGAAATTCGAAACTATGGTTGATCAGAAACTAAAAAAACGAGCAGTGCATCGGGCGAAAATTTTGAAAGGGCAGGTGCAGGGACTTATTTCCGCGATTGAAAAAGAAAAGTATTGCGTTGAACTTTTACGGCATTCGCTTTCCATCTCGCGGGCGCTTTGCAGTTTGAACCGGCTTCTGCTGGAGAATCATTTGCGCACCCATGTGCGGCAGCAGTTGAAGCATAAGAATACTGATGAGCGGGCCATTAAAGAAATTATGGAGATATTTAGTTTGTGTGAAAGGAGGTGAGGTAAGATGCATAAGAAAATGGAATGGGTCTTGCGTATCGCGGTGGCCGGGGAATTTTTGGGGCATGGCGTATTCGCGCTGCAGCAGAAAGCCGGATGGATTAAGTATTTTGAAGCCGTGGGATTTTCCGCGGATCAGGCGCTTGCGCTTATGCCCTGGCTTGGGGCAATGGATATTTTATTAGCGCTGTTGGTGCTAGTACGTCCAATGCGTGTAGCGTTGCTTTGGATGGCGCTTTGGGGAGCATGGACCGCGCTTTTGCGGCCAATTGCCGGTGAGCCGGTTTGGGATTTTGTGGAACGCTTCGCGAACTGGGGCGCGCCGTTGGCGCTATTGCTTTACTACGGCTGGCCAAAGACGGCGAAAGAATGGTGGGGGAAGTGAGAATTGAGAATGAAGAATGAAAAATTCTGCGAAAGGAGGTGGAGAATATGCAATTCAATAAAAATCAAGCTGGTCTGACTTTGGGAACTCTTTTTGGGCTGATGCATCTTTTATGGGTGGTTGTTGTCGGCGCGGGCGTGGGTCAAGAAATGGCGAATTTCTGGCATGCTAAACATTTTTTGACTGATATGCATGCGTTGGGAGGATTTAACCTTGGTCTTGCGATTGTTGGTGTAATCTTGGCCTGGGTGAGCGGGTATGTAGTTGGCTGGGTATTTGCCGCTCTTTGGAATTGGTTTGGAGCAAAAGTAAAATGATACATCATCATGGTGAAATATTTTTTGGTGCTTGATGTGGGGACAACCGGAATTAAGGCCTTGGTTTTTTCGCAAAAGCTTGAAATTGCGGGACGCGCGTACGCGCGTATTAAAAAGACGCATCCAAAGCCGGGATTCGTTGAGCAATCGCCCTCCGAGCTCCTGGCAGTCAGCAAGCAGGTGCTTAAAGACGCGGTGCGCGCAAGTCACATTCCACTAAAGTCACTACGCGCTTTTGGTCTTACCAATCAGCGGGAGACCACCATAGCGTGGAATCGCAAAACCGGAACGCCGATTTATCCCGCGATTGTTTGGGAAGATAAAAGGACCGCGAAAATTTGCGCGCGAATGCGGAACAAAAAATTAGAAACGCTTGTTCGTGAAAAAAACGGACTTACGATTGATCCGTATTTTTCCGCGACGAAATTGAGGTGGATATTGAAAAAGATAGGGGAGGATGAAGGATTGCTTTTCGGCACCGTGGACACGTGGATCTTATGGAATCTGCTTGAAGGCCGGCCGCATTTGACCGACTGGACCAATGCTTCGCGCACGCTTTTGTATAATATTCGCACTTTAAAGTGGGATGATGAGCTGTTAAGGGTGTTTAATGTGCCGCGCGCAATGCTGCCGGAAGTGCGCCCATCGCAGTCAAATTTTGGCTGGTTGCGTAAAGATATTTTAGGCGTGCGCTTGCCAGTGCGCGCGGTGTGCGGAGATCAGCAAGCCAGTATGTACGGGGTCTCGGCGCGCCCGGGCGCAACCAAAGTTACTTATGGCACCGGAACATTTTTAGTGCAATCGCTGGGCTCAAAATTTGTGTTAAAGCGCCCATTTTTTACTACGCTGATGCCCGGAAAGCTCAAGCCGGGGTTTGCCTTGGAGGCAAAAGTTGAAGGCAGCGGCGCGGCAATTGATAAAGTTTTGCATGATACCAATAAATTGAACCAGGCGCTTGCCCATATTGCAAAGAATGTGGATGTCTATTTAAAAAAGTTGCCAATTCGGCCAAAAGCGCTGGTAGTGGATGGCGGTATTACGCGCGATGGTCGTATGGTTGCTGTCCAGGCGAAAATTTCTAAAATTAAAACGCGCCGGCAAATAACCGATGATGGAACCGCGCTGGGCGTGGCAAAACTTTTACGGGATTATGAAACACGAAATTCCTAAAGGACAAAAATGCGAATTGTGCGGGATGCTGGCCGAAGCGGCAGCGCGCGGTCAAGAAGGAGCGGTGCATTATTATTGTTCGCACCATGTGCCAAAGGGTGCGAATAACGAATCTCGTGCGAATTTACGAATTTCGAATTCGCAGATTCGTGAATTCGGGTTTCATTCGGAATTAGCACCCCATGGCAAACATGCCGGACATTCCACAAATATGTTCAAAACCCGGTTTTGGGTGTGCCTTATTTTAACCCTTCCGATTTTGGCGTACGCGGATGTGGTGGCGCGTATATTCAGCGTACAAGCGCCGAAGTTTCCCGGCCATCAATATGTGATTTTCGCGCTGGCAAGTATTATTTTCTTTTACGGCGGGTTTGTATTTTTGCGCGGGGCCTGGACAGAGTTAAAGCATCGTCTGCCCGGGATGATGACTTTAATTGGAATTGCGATTGCCGCGGCCTATTTTTGGAGTGTGTACGCAACTTTTGTGGGTGCGGAAGCGCTGTTTTGGGAGCTGGCCACTCTTATTACTGTTATGCTCCTTGGACATTGGCTGGAAATGCGCGCGGTTTCCGGTGCGCAAAGCGCGCTTAAAGAACTTTCCAAATTGCTCCCGGATACGGCCGAGGTTATACGTAACGGAAAAACTGAAATTATTCCGCTTACGCAGTTGCTCGAAAATGATTTGGTGCGGGTAAAACCCGGCGCGAAAATTCCTGCGGACGGTACGATTGTAAGCGGCGATTCAGATGTAAATGAAGCTATGGTTACCGGAGAATCAAAACCGGTTTCTAAAAAAGAGGGCGATGCGGTTATTGCCGGCACGATTAACGGGGATGGCGCGCTAACTGTTAAAGTCGCAAATATCGGGGAGAAAACGTTTCTTGCCGGGGTCATGCGTCTGGTCGCGCAAGCGCAGGCGTCCAAATCGCGCCTGCAAATCCTTTCTGATCGCGCGGCATTATATCTTACCGTGGTGGCGGTTTCCGGAGGAATTATCACGCTTATAGCTTGGCTTGCCTCTTGCGCGGATGTCGCTTTTGTAGTCGCCCGGCTCGTGGCCGTACTGGTTATTGCTTGTCCGCACGCGCTGGGACTGGCCGTGCCGCTCGTGGCCTCAATTTCAACAACCAAGGCCACGCAAAATGGTTTTTTGGTTAAACAGCGTTTAGCGCTGGAGGCCGCGAGAACAGTAGATGTGGTGCTTTTTGACAAAACAGGCACACTTACAGAAGGTAAATTTAAAGTCACCGCAGTTGACTCTCAAGAAGCACTTGCTTTGGCAGCTGCGGTTGATGCCCATTCCGAACATCCTATTGCGCACGCTATAGTTGCGGAGGCGCGCCAGCGTTCGCTTGTCGTCAAAGAGGCAACTAATTTCAAGCGTGTTCCAGGCCGGGGAGCAGAAGGGGAGGTTGAAGGTCAGCACGTTTTTGTGGGCACCAAAGGCGGAGACGATATTGTCGTGGAAATAGATGGTAAACAAATCGGAATTATAGCTGTTGCCGATACTCCGCGCAACGAGTCGAAAGAGGCAATAGTGCAGTTAAAAAAACTGGGCGTGCGTGTGGCCATGATTACCGGGGATAGCGAGGAAACCGCTAAAAGTGTGGCGCAAGAGCTTGGCGTGGATGAATATTTTGCGCGCGTTTTGCCGGGCGAAAAATCGGAAAAAGTAAAACTCTTGCAATCAAAAGGACAAAAGGTGGCCATGGTAGGCGATGGAGTAAATGATGCGCCGGCATTGACGCAAGCCGATCTGGGCATTGCGATTGGAGCAGGAACAAACGTTGCTATTGAATCGGCTGGAATTATTTTAGTGCGCAACGACCCCAGAGATATTGTAAAGATTGTCAAATTGTCACGCATAACTTACACAAAAATGATTCAGAATCTTTTCTGGGCAACCGGATATAATGTGGTGGCTTTGCCTTTGGCGGCCGGCGCGCTCGCATTTAAAGGAATTTTGCTTCAGCCGGCGCTTGCCGCGGTGTTTATGTCGGTCAGCACGGTGATTGTCGCGGTAAACGCGGTGCTACTGCGCAGAAGAGAGCTTTAGTACAGTTTAGGTGACCACTCTAGATGGTCGCCGGCTTTAAGTTCGATTTTATCCGCGCGCCGCAGGGTGGCAATTTGCCCGCGCGATAGTATCGGCGTGTGCGGAACGTCCACGAGATAGGCCGGAATATACCAAAGGTGTTCTTGCGCAGTCATCCAGCTGTGGCGGTCAAAGCGGGAAAGATCAACCGGGCGAGAAAACGAACGTAAATTTTTTCGACCCACGTCGTCAAAATATTCATGAAAATAAGACAGCGCCAGCTCACGCAAGGTTTTGTAAATTGGTTCGCGATAGCGCAAAACCGCGTGGTTAGTTTTGGAAATGGCACCCCACGCGCCATGTTGTTTAAAAATCGCGACCACATGATCTTCATCGCGCGGCGCCGCGGTTAAATCCAGAATGAGTGGGGGATAGCCGTGGACGCGCAAGGCCGTGGCGGCAAAAACCGCGCCTTCCACGCAGTGCGCGCGCCGATGCTTTAAAACTTGGCGCGGGGAAAAACAAGTTTCCCCGTCTTTTTCAAAGTTTATTGGCAGGCGATTTACAAAATCCTGAATTTTGCGGGGAGTGTTTAAGGGTTTAAAAATTTGCCACTCTTTGGGCGTGAAAAGATTTTTGAGCTGCAAAGGATTCGACATGTAGTTGCAGTGTACCATAAATGACTGCCATGCATATCTTAGTTTTCCTTCACACGGACATTATTACTTCCGCTTTACATGGCGTTTCGCAAAAAAAAGACGGCCGGTCGAGCAGTGGAATGGTTATTTTCCGCTCTTCCAGCCGGAACCGACGTTTCGTGTGGGGCGTCAGTTCCCCCCCCGGCCGTTTACGTCGGGCGTATCCGTGTCCATGAGGTATTTCAGCCACAAGTACGGCTGTTTCGAAAGGTTCGGGTCGGCGAAAATATTCTCGATGTGATCGAGCGTGGTCTTG
>CAZBUQ010000020.1:0-3108 GCA_964495135.1 uncultured Gammaproteobacteria bacterium | reverse complement strand
GTCGAAAGCCCACGGAGCCAACGCTCCACGACTTCGCACTCCGCTTTTTCGAAACGGGGCGCGCGCCTCCACAGGAACCTCCGCTTGATCGGGTGCTTGGCCTGCTCCATCTGGGCCATCACCTTGTGCACAACCGTGCCCGCGTCGAGCTTGTCGGTGACCTCCTTGAACCATGCATCTATTTTTGCAGCACTTCGTTCATCTGGCCTGAGCGCCGTAGTCATGCGCTGTATGGTAGACCGCGGCACGAGTGCCCTGACCATATTGACCCACTCGATGTCCGTGTACTGGCCAGGAGTCTCGAGAGTACGGGCGAATTCTACCGGGAGGTGACCGCCCGCGATCGCATCCTGCACCACGTCCAGATCTCGCTGAACGAGCGTGAGGTACCGGCGCATGAATCTCGCTCCAGCCTCATCATGGCCAAGCCCGAGCTCGCTCGCGGATTCGGCCACGGTTTTCTTCCTGTGCGCCGCGACCTGCTTCTCCACCTCCGCGTTCCACATCGCCTCGCAGCCGCGGCAGTGGATGCTCATTCCCAGCGCGGCGAGCGTGTCGTATGGCACACCCTCTATGAGGTGCGGGTTCTTTACCAGACGCCTCGTGATCGCCAGCTCTTCCTCCTGTTCGAAAAGCGCGACGCAACAGTTCCCGATCCTGATGCCCTGCACGTCGAGATCCCCGTATGGCATCTGCCGCACATTCGGATCCCTACCTCGGCCGCCCCGCATCCCGGGTCCGGCGATACAGCTCGGGTGATGGGCCTCACGCTCGGCAATCTTTACGACGGCCCGCGTGTTAACCCTCCCCTCAATCTCTTCAATATCTTGGGGAGGTTTGTACACGCAGGCCTGGTTGTAGGCCAGCTTCGTGTGCGTTTCCACGATTGCGGGTGTCCTTGTGATGACCAAATCTCCTTCGAGGCCGGTCATCTTCTTCACCCACTCGACAAGCGGGGAAGTCGGCGCTGCAATCATCAATTCGTCAAGTTGGGCATCCGTAACCTGATCGCCCCAGCGTTTCAAAGCTGGACCGAGCGTGTCCAAGATCCCATCCGCGAGCCCTACCACCTTGTTCCGGCCCCGATTGTCACCCATCCAGTCGCGGACCACGTTGAGATCTCCGATGTGTGCCAAGCCCGCGCCGAGCATCAGAGGGGCTCCGAACATCTTCGGACCGAGCTTCTTACGCGCATATATGAGCGCGTTCGCAAGGCCCGGCAAGTTCAGAACCGTTTCAGCGCCGTGCTGCCGGATCCACTCTTCGGCGTACGGCTTAAAGAGGTCAACCAGCACTTCACCAATCACTCTATCCCCGATTTTGTGAGCCATAGGTCACTTCTTTATCCTTTGTTGATTGTTAAAGAGCCTCGCAGTCCCCGGTTAATTGAAGGAGATGGACATGAGAGTATGGATATTTTTTATCAAAATTCTAAGAAAATGTCAAGTATGTATTATCCGAATTTGTCATCCCCACGAGAGTGGGCTTTGAGAGTTTGACAACATCTGCCATCAAGGGATTGACACAATCCAGATTTAGGATTATGCTGGGTTATTAGTTCTTTACAAAAGGTTGTGGGAGGGGGAAATAATGGTCTGAAATTTCGGACCTTTATTTCCCCTCATACTCACAACGCGTTCAACGCCTAAGGGGGACATTGGAAACAATGTAAGCGTTGAACCACAAGACAAGGAGACTCACGATGCAGGATCGTTTCGCACTGTTTCGCAAGGGAACCAGGGATTCGCTGCTCAACGCCGTGGGAGTGCCCTACGGCTGGCTCATGATCGAGGAGGTCAGCCGCGTCAACGTCGGGCACCTGGCCCAGGCCAAGTCCCTGCTCCGCAGCGGCATCGATCAGGAGATCCTGACCGCCGACCAGGCCGGCAAGCTCGAGGCCGAGATGGTCGCGGCCGGGCTGCCCGACGACGAGATGGCACTGTACCGGGCCGTGGCCGACTTCAAGGTGCCGGACGACTTCAAGCCGGCGCACACCTTCAAGGTCTGTACGGACGCGGACTGCCCCAAGCCGAAGGCGGTCTCGCACGGCGTGGTCACGGACAAGGATGGCAACAGCGTAACCGCCAACATCCAGACCCTCGAGGCGGGTTTCGCGTCCTGCCGCGCCGTGGTTCGCGCCGGCGAGGTGCACGCGCTCGACGCGGTCGCCGTGTTCAAGGCGATGGTCGCGGCCAACCTGCCGGTCAACCCGACCGACGTCAAGGCCCGCGTCGCCGCGCTGCCCGAAGACGAGCGCCGCAAGTACGCCGACAAGAGTGGCGGCGTCGGCACGCTCGAGGTCATGGTGGTCGAGATGGTCACCGGCCCGGGCGCCGAAGCCCCGGACGACCAGGGCGGCGGTTTCTTCGGCAGTCTGTTCGGCGGTCTCCGCCGGCGCCAGCCCGACCCGAGCAAGGGCAGCCGGCGCAAGTAGCGCCCCGCGCAACGCGCACTCTTCCGCACGGTCTCGGTTCTGCTGCTCAATCACTTCACGGTGGTCAAGCATGCAGAGCCGGGACCGCTTTTTCTTTTGGCTTGCCAATTTAGGTTTATTTTTGTATACTCGTCATACGCGGGCTTGGTGAAGTGGTATCATGAATGTCTCCAAAACATTCGTCGTAGGTCCGATTCCTACAGCCCGTGCCATCCTTCGCTAAAGCTTCGGATGGCGCAGCCATAAAGAAAAATCTTGATCAAAAGCTCAAGATTTTTCTTTATTTTGTAACAAATATCATTAAAAAGCGTCTTCTTGGGTACTCCCACTTCAGGTGGGGGTATGTTTGTTTAGAAATTTCTGAAAATATAAGCAGTTTATGAAACCAAGAACTAGGGAAACTCTAAAAATATATTGGCACGCCGTGCGCAACTATAAGCTGCTGGCGTTTTTGATGTTTTTCGCGCTTGGATCGGTAACCGTACTTGAACTTTTAATACCGTTGTACTATAAGAAATTTTTTAATATTTTGACCGGAGCCGCGCCGTCGGTATCTGTCGGGGCTGATCTTTTGCAAATCTTGTTTATCATTTTAGGGCTTAACGCGGCGGCCTGGGCGATTTTTCGGTTTACCACTTTTGCCAATGATTATTTTCAGCCGCATATCATGGCGG
>CAZBUQ010000019.1:5235-8887 GCA_964495135.1 uncultured Gammaproteobacteria bacterium | reverse complement strand
CTCGCGTTGCCGCTTCCAAAGACGGCCGCGGTTTTTCTAAAATCGAAAAATTCAAAACCCCGAAGAAGTTTGAGCATGGCCTGGCGCAAATTGTGGCCGGCGTGAAACGAGTGCAAGGGGCGCAAAAGATAAAAGGGTTAGCAGTGGCAGTGCCGGGATCGATCGACTCTAAAAACAAAGCACTTTTAAATTTACCGAACCTACCTGGTTGGAGTAACAAACCAATTACCAAAGTACTGACGCGCCATCTTAATTGCAAAATGCGGCTTATCAATGACGCGGATGCTGCCGGGCTTGGAGAAGCCGCGCAAGGAGCCGGACGCGGCTACACCCGGGTGGCTTATTTTACAATAAGCACCGGCATTGGCGGCGCGCGGCTAGTCCATGGCAAACTAGATCCAAAATTCCAAAACTGGGAGCCAGGACACTTCGTACTCGTCCCACACGGTAGAAAATGCGGTTGCGGACGGCGTGGATGTTTTGAAAGCTACGCTTCTGGAACCGGATTTTATAAAACCTACGGCATCCACCCGGAAAACTGTAAAAATCAAACCATCTGGAACAAATACGCGCAAACTCTGGGTCGCGGCATTGTTAATGCGCTTCGCCACGACCCACCGAACATTATTGTAATTGGCGGCGGTGTTTCGCAGGCGGGCGAGCGCCTGTTCAAACCCTTGCGCGCTTATCTTAAAAATAATTTTCCAACCCAAAAACCCCCGCCAATCAAAAAAGCCGCTCTTGGCGACTTGGCCGGCCTTTACGGCTGCCTTGCGCTCTTTAAAGGGAGAAAAAATTTTTCATAATCCGCTGCCCTGCCGGCATTTGTCTAAGTCCTTTACGTATTGCATCGTAGTTGATACTGCGATCTTCACTAAATTTTTTACGATATTCAACGACTTTACACGCGCGCTCAAAACTAGTTTCCGGATGAAATTGCACTCCCCAGGCGTGATCCCGATACCGAAACGCCTGCATTTTTGAATGGGCATTCTCCGCAAGCACAGTAACATCCGCAATGTCGGAAAAATTTTTCACCTCATAGTAATGATACGTAAACACCCGGAATTTTTTCGACACTCCGGCCAAAAGACGGTCCGCTTCTCCCTCCCGCGTCAACTCCGCCGTAATCGTCCCAACCTCAATTCCTTTTGGATTTTCAACCACCTCGGTGCCTAGTGCGCGGGCCAGAAGCTGATGGCCAAAGCAAATTCCCAAGATCGGTTTTTCAAGCTCCAAAATCGCTTTGGTTTGATCAAGCAAATAATTAATCCAAGGCAAATCCTCTCCGGCTTGAAATTTTGATCCGGTAATTACGAAAAAATCGTATTCCTTCAGGTTAAGCTTTGGAGTTTCCTTTAGGCAATTAACAATTCTAAAGCCATCATCCTTGCCCAAAAAGGGATGTACCAGCCACTGGCAAGGAAAATTTTCAAGCGGTTCGCGCTCGTCAGCTTGAAATACAAGCACGCGCATACTATTGATAGTAATCTACTGGAAATTTAGTGCGGCCGGTATTTACAATCAGATATTTTTTGTCGCGCGGCAATTTATTTTTCAGTTGCAAAAGCAAAGCTAAACCGGCAATCCCCGACGGTTCGGCATTAATTTTCAGCTTTTTAGCGAGGGTAATGGCTTGCGCAAGATATTTTTCGTCAAAATGATGCACGTGCGAATCTTTTCCGCAAAATCCCACATAACGATAATAACGAATCCACTGTTCACTATAACCAACAAAAGGACGAAACGGCGCGTAAAGTTTATCGGCAAAAGTATGTGGATTATCAGTTGTGGCAGCCAAAAAATTCGTGCGGGAAACAACCGCTCCAGTACTTTGAAAGCGTGGATCATGTCGCCTAGAAGAAGCCTCACGCTTTGCAATATTTAAAATATTTTCATAAAGCTGACCAGTACCATAAGGCACCAGTACATAATCTGCTCGCGAAGCCAAAATTTCATAACTCATCCAATCATAAAAACGCACGGTCGGGTCAAAAGCGGTATTGGAGGTAATATCAAATCCTTGCGGATTTTTAGTCAACCGCAAAATATCGCCCCACGTTAATACTTCTGAAGAGAGTTTATAAGGAAATATTTTGCAGCCAATATTTTTTAAAAGCTCCACAATCTTACGATTCAAATGCAAATCTACCAACACGCGCAGATTCGGTAAATGATATTGTTTTAATCTAAATTGTATTGCAAAGGCGGCAGATCCAGAACTTAAAATAGAAAGCTCCGGAAGTTTTTTAATTAACCCGGCGTCTTTTTTACGCCGCAAAAATTGTTTGTAAGTAACTACCACCTCCCAAGCCATGCGATCTTTATGCGTGCCAGTCGGGTTTACGCTTTCATCTTTCAGCCACACATTTTTAAATCCCGGAACATTGATTTTATAAGTTGGTGTGGCTGGAAAGCGCGGGTGCTCGGGTGGAAATTCCGGTTTGCTTGGATCATTTTCTGACGGGATAACAATGGATTTCAAAATTCTATTTTCCTTTTTTGTAAGCATATAATTCTACAACAACGCGGTGGCCACCAAAAAATATACCACTAAACTCAAAATATCTTGGATAACTGTGCCGAAAGGTCCGGCGCCAATCGCCGGATCTTTTTTTAAATGCATCAAAAGCCACGGAATAAATATCGCAATTACACCGGCAAAAACCACGGCAATGAAAAGTGCGATACTCACCGCAAATGCAAGACTAGTGTGGCGAGTAAAAATTATCGCATACAACCCTAAAATTGCAGCTAAGGCAAGACCCAGTATAATGTCCACTATAATTTCCCGCCCAATATACTTTGCCGGACTCAATTTTTTGATGGCCGAAGCTCGTATAAAAATAGTTTGCGTCTGTGCTCCGACCGCCGAGGCCATGTAAACCACAAGCGGCATAAAAAAAGCAAGCGCAAGTGTGCGCGAAAGTACTTCCTCAAAACGACTCACTACAAACGTCGCGACAAATCCGCCAAGCAGTCCAAGTATAAGCCAAGGCAAACGAATCCGCACTAAATGTCCAATTCTGTCAGTAACCATTTCTAAAATGTGTTTTTGCTCCACGATTTCCACACCCCCCATGCGCAACAAGTCTTCAGTATGCTCGCGATGTAAAGTTTGCAAAATCGTGTCGGTCCCAACCACGCCCAAAAAAATCTCTTCCCGGTCTTGAACCGGCACCGCTTTAATGCCATGCTGTATGGCTAAAATCGCCGCTCGTGCTAAAGTGGCATGCGGATGAGTGGTAATAATTTTTCTCTGCGCAATGCTTAAAACTGGAGTATCTCCAGGGGTTTTTAAAAGCCCTTTAACTGAACAAACCCCGACAAGCTTTTTGCCGTCCACCAGATAAATGTAGTTTACCGATTCAAAATCATGCCGTTTATCAGTAATATGTTCAACTACCTCACGCACTTTTGTCGTGGGCGAAAAAATTGGCACTCTGTTGAGAAGATGTTCATCAACTAAACGGATATGATTCCGTAACATATTGTTTTATTTTACAACTTACGGGCCAATTTTACCATCTCTACTGCCGCTTTGGCTGCGGCATAACCACGGTTTTCTTTATTTTGACGGCTACGCGCCTCGGCTTGTTTCCAGGTGTTACAAGTAACAATACCGAGGGTAACTGGAATTCCATATTCCTCT
>CAZBUQ010000019.1:744-5225 GCA_964495135.1 uncultured Gammaproteobacteria bacterium | reverse complement strand
AGCGCGGGAAACACCGCGTGATTAATCCAAAAGTCATGCGTGGTTTCGCCTTTAATTACCGCGCCCAGCGTTACTAGAGCGGCATATTTTTTTTGACGCGCCAGCAGATTTACCGCAAACGGTATTTCCCATGATCCGGGCACTGGTACTATTTTTAGTTGCGCCTTTTTAATTTTTAACTCGGCAAATGCTTTTAAAGCACCGCGAAGTAATCCGTCAGTTATTTCTTTGTTAAATTGTGCAACAACAATGGCGTATTTCATAAGTTTAACAATTTTTCGATATATTTTGCTAACATGTCGATCTCGATATTGACTTCATCACCAACTTTCAAAGTACCGAGATTGGTATGCGCTAAAGTGTAAGGAATAAGTCCGACGCAAAAAGTATTGCCTTTTGCCTCAACCACTGTCAAACTTATTCCGTTTAGTGCCACCGAACCGCGGGGCACAAAGTAACGACCTAACTTATGATCCACCAAAATAGTCACTTCTCGAGATTTTCCTGCTTTTCTGACACTTTGCACTTTCCCAATTCCATCAACATGTCCAAAAACAAAATGTCCGCCTAACTCCTGCCCCACGCGCAAAGCGCGCTCCAAATTGACAGTGTCCCCTACCGCACGCGTGCCAAACGTTGTATTTAAAAGTGTGGGGCGCATCAGTTCAAACGTCAGTACGTCTTTATTTTTTTGCGCGACCGTCAGACAAACCCCATCCACCGCCACGCTTGCGCTTTTATTTATACCACGGGCTAAACTTTTCGGTAGACGCACTTGAAGCGTACGTAAATGCTTGACATCCCGTACTTTTACAATCCGCCCCAGACCTTCCACAATACCGGTAAACATATTAATGACGCGAAAAATATTCTCGCGCTTTGTCGATGTCTTTTTCAATCTTATTTTTTAAGTCTTCGTCATGATCAAATTTTTCAATCTCCGAAATTTTATCCAAAATTTCCACCTCCAGCATCAGGCCATAAAGCTCACCTTGAAAATCTAGAATTAGTACTTCGGTTAGTGGTTTGCCTTGCTCAACGCGCGCACCAACTACGGCAATGGCCTGACGGTAATTATCTTCAACACGGACTTTTGCCGCATAAACTCCGGGCATCGGTAGTGGAGTATCTGCGCAATCAAGGTTAGCTGTGGGATAACCTAACTTTTTACCTTGTTTAAGTCCAGACACCACTTTACCGCGAAGTTTCATATCCAAAACTACCCACGAATTATTTGAATGGCTTTTTTCAAAATGGGCTGAATATCTTTGTAACTTGAAAAATTTAAAGCCTGAAAATCCGGAACCCAACGTACCGCTTTGATAAGTTCGCTTTTTTGCGCGGTCAATTTTGTATGCGGAGGAACTTCCATTAAAAAATAGTAGGCGAATTTGTGCACCCGCGCGCCGCGCGGCGAATGTGTAGTCCCGCGCCTCTCCGTAAACCACCAGTCAATTCGTCCCAATTTTGCTACTACGCGCATACGCCGAATCCCCATCTCCTCTTTTACCTCTCGTATCGCGGCATGCATTACATCCTCACCTTTTTCAATATGTCCTTTTGCAAAAGTCCATTTATTAAACGGATCTAAAAGAAACGCAATCTCCTGACCGCGTGAAGTTTCCCTAAAAACTATACCGCCAGCGCTATATTCAGCACGCTCTTGCCGTTTAACTTTTGGCATGATCGGCATATTATTCAAGTTCCGCACGCAGAACTTCCAAAGCTTTATCAAGCACCGGATCATCACCGTTATTAAGATCATCTTTGGTCGTCTCCACCTCCAAGTCCGGCACGATTCCCTGCTTGTCAATCTGTTCACCTTTGGGCGTCAGCCAATGAGCAACCGTAATTTTTATTGAGGAACCGCCGCGGAGCTGTTCAAAAGTCTGCACTGATCCTTTACCAAAACTTGTTTCACCAATGAGCTTAGCCAATCCGTAATCTTTGAGCGCGCCGGCAAGAATTTCTGAAGCCGAGGCTGACCCACGATTAATCAAGACCACCAAAGGGATACCGCGCAGTTTTGATTGGCCCTCCGCGCGGAACGCCTCTTTTCGCCCACCTTGAAATTCCTGCCACACGACCGTCTCTCCTTCCGTAACGAAATAAGAAGCCGTGCGGACCGCGACTTCCAAAAATCCACCGGGGTTGTTGCGCAAATCTAACACAATACCTTTGTAATTTTTTGCTAAAATATCTCGCGCCGCTTGTTCAAAAAGCGCCGGCGTGGTCTCATTGAAATAAATCAGCTTCAGATGAGCAATGTTTCCTTCGCGTTCTTCCAACCGCACGCTTTTAACATTAATCGTCTCGCGCACAATCGGAATCGCTTTTGAATCTTCCCATCCTTCTCGAAAAATAGTCAGCGTAACGGTTGTGCCTCCGGTTCCGCGGATATTGGAAACCGCTACATCCAACGGCATTCCTAAAGTCTCTTTTTCGTCAATCTTCAAAACTTGATCACCGGCTTTTAGTCCGGCGCGCGAGGCCGGCGTATCCGGCAAAGGCGCAATAATCACCAATTGATCTTTGCGAATTCCAATTTCCGCGCCAATTCCCTCAAAACTCCCGGCTAGCTCTTGCGTAAACATCCGCGTAATTTCAGGGCTCAAAAATGCCGAGTAAGGATCACCGAGTGAATTAACAATGCCGGAAAGCGCGCCATAAAAAAGTTGAGTGTCCAGTACGGGCTGCTCAAGGTAGCGTTCGCGCGCGATATTCCAAACATCCCAAAACAAATCAAAATCAACATCCTGCATTAAATACGGCGGCAAAGAGTCTTTATCCTTGACCTCTCCTCCAGCTCCCGAGATTAAAGACGAACTCGGAGCTTGTTTGTTTGCTCCAATGTAATATCCGCCAAGAAAAACAACAATTAAAAAAGCGAGCGATACATAAGACCATACAAACCTTCGCGCAAAAAATTTTTCACGCTGTGGAGTATAAAACATACTACTTAAAATTCCTAATTCCTAATTCCTAATTTCTAATTTCGCTACGCCACTCTCTCAATCTTCGCGCCCAGACCGCGCAACCGTTCTTCTATTCTCTCAAAACCCCGCTCAATTTGATAGATATTGTCAATGACTGTCTCGCCTTTGGCAATCAAGCCCGCGATAACCATCGCTATTCCGGCTCGAATATCCGGACTTTCAATTTGCTTTCCACGCAAGGATGTCGGGCCTTGCACCAAGGCGCGGTGTGGATCACACAAAATAATATTGGCACCCATACGATTCAAAAGATCCGTGTAAAAAAGCCGTCCTTCAAAAATTGTCTCATGCACCAAAGTTAAACCTTCGGTTTGAGTCAGGAGCACTGTTAAAGGCGGTTGTAAATCCGTAGCAAATCCGGGGTATTCGTGAGTAATAACCTTTCCGGGCGAACGATATGGCGCCGTGCCGCGCATTATTTCCAATTCGTTTTTACCACGCTTATAAGCTACTCCGATGCGATCGAAAATAGCCAGCAAACTCTCGATGTGCTCTGGATTACAATTAGTGATTTTTATACTACTGTGTGTTGCCGCGGCCAGTATCGCGAACATTCCGGTCTCGAGTCGATCGGGAATCATCGCGTATGTTCCGGCAGTAAGGCGAGAAACACCATTGATGGTTATTGGATTTGTTCCTGCCCCGGAAATTTGCGCGCCGCAACGGTTTAAATAATCCGCAAGCGCCTTAACCTCCGGTTCACAAGCTGCATTCTGTAAGACCGTTACTCCTGCGGTTAAAGCGCCGAGCATCATAAGTGTCTCCGTTGCGGTCACGCTCACAAAAGGAAAAAAGTATGTCGTGCTATGGAGCTCCTCCGCGAAAAAATTATATGCCTCGCCTGTATCCTCAACGCGTACCCCAAAGGCCCTAAAACCTTCCAAAAATTGATCAATGGGACGACGACCAATCGCACAACCGCCAGGATGACTAATTGTCGCTTTACCAAATTTCAGCATAAGCGGAACCGTCAACATTATTGAGGTTCGCGCTTTGCCAGCAAGTTCTCGGGAAATTTCAGCGCCGGAAAGTGAAGAGGGGTCAATCGTAACACGGCTACCTGCTTTGGTAACGCGCGCGCCTAGAGCTTCAACAATCGTCAACATCACCTCTACATCTTTAATCGCTGGAACATTTTCTAAAGTAGTTTGGCCCGACATTAAAAGCGCGGCCGGAATCGCTTTAAGTGCCGCGTTTTTCGCGCCAGAGACGGCAATTTTACCATGCAACTGCTGTGGACCTTGAATAATAAACTTAGCCATACCCGGTAGTAGAACTTCGACAATAAAATTGCTACGGCATCAATCCTCTTGTCGAAAATGATAAAATCTGTTATAGTCTCCATGCCTTGTAGTAACCACTGCGACCTACGGTCGCAGTGAAGTCGAAGTTTCACTACCGGGCATAGTAGCATGTAGTATACCTTAGAAATAGAGTTCCGACAAGTCTTCAACCTCTGACCCTTTATGTCACTAATTTATCGAC
>CAZBUQ010000019.1:0-734 GCA_964495135.1 uncultured Gammaproteobacteria bacterium | reverse complement strand
TTACGCCACGCATATGTTACGGATCACGTTTCCTTACTTGCTCTTTATTGCCTTTATCATTTCCGCACCCTTGATTACTGCTTATACGGCTGGCTATCGCTATTCCTTTACCCAAAAGCGCATTGTAAAAATTGGGGCCTTATCCATCGACAGTTTTCCACGCGGCGTAGCGATAATAATCAATGGCGAACCAATTACAAATACCACTCCAACTTTGCTAACTAATTTAATTCCTGGCCGCTATACCATTACGCTTAAAAATGAGGGCTATTACGAATGGACCAAAACCCTTAATGTGGAAAGCGAGCGCACCACCTTTGCGCACGATATTCCACTTTTTAAAATTAATACGCCCGTATTGATAAACACAACTGTTGATTTTCCTGCAACAACATCGGTTTCTAGCTTTAATCAGTACAAAGTCTTTCACGAAAATAAACAGAATAAAATTGTCGTGATTGACAATAATACTCAAAAACGACTTTTAGAGCTTCCGGGCGAAAAACCCGAACCCCTGTTTTTTGTGGCTTCGGCAAACGAAATCTGGCAATGGACTCCCCGAAATAATAAAACCACACTGATAACCCGCCTTTCCGATGAAATTCTAACAGTTTTGTCTCCGCCTCGTCTCAATGCGCTAATGCTAGTACAAAAAAATCGTGTACAAGCGTTGGAGTTAGATTTACGCGATCAACAAAACCGATGGGATTTAGCCGCCTTTGAACAAATTAAAA
>CAZBUQ010000018.1:2963-8888 GCA_964495135.1 uncultured Gammaproteobacteria bacterium | reverse complement strand
GATTTTGGTTTAGCATCAAATCCGGTCATTTCGTTATGATTAAGCTCCGGCAAAACATTGTAAAATGCCGGAATTTTTCCGGTTTCGTTAAATTTTATTTTCCAGTTGTAGGCAATCATACGATTTGCATCGGAAGCATAAATGACGGGCACATGATTTTTAAAATTTCGCGCCAACTGCTTCCCGGCTGATCGTACCGCGTTTGGTTTTAACACAGTCGCAAGAGCGCCAGCTTGCCGATAAAGTTCCGGATAAGGCATCAGCTTTAGCAATGCTTTAGTAATAAAACCAAGCGCCATGCGCGGTTGAATACCAGTAATTGGCAACTCCACGTATGGCACACCATACTTTTCCGCGCGCCGAAGAAGTTTCCCTCCGGTCGCGATAACCGCAAGCGGCAAACCGCGACGGCGCGCTTCGGCAAACGAGCTCAAAGTTTCTCCGGTGTTTCCGGAATATGAAACCGCGACATTTAAACGATCTTTAAGCGCGGCAACGCTTAACGGCGGAAGTCCATAATTGCGGTGCTCTAGAGCATCAATGGCGGGGTTCGCAATTTTAAGCAAGCCCATGACCAAATTTGATCCACCCATGCCGCAAACCGTAAATTTATTATGGACTTTTAGCTTACGCGCATTTTCCACGCGCGGCGAAAACGCGAATTGCTTGCCAAAATCCAAAATCGCTTTTTCCATCCCATTGTAAGTCATAGCGGCAATGCATAGACCCAGGGCTGTGGAACACCGGCAAGAGTAAGCGCGCCACCCGTGAGGGCAAGATTTTTCATGAAATTGATTTGGTTGGACATTTTAACATTCGGATCAGTATCCTTCCAAAAACTATGCATTTGCAAAGTGACTGGCACCAGAAAAAGCACAAGCGCCACAATCGCAAAATCCACATACCTGCCAAACAGTACACCCAGTCCGCCAGCAAGCAGGAGCAGACCACTAACAATGACCGCGGCTTTAGGCATGGGTACTCCGCGCGATGCCGCGTACCCGGCCAAACTCCCGATTTTGGTCAAATGCTGCACCGCATTATAGATAAAAAACCCGCCGAAAAGAACGCGTCCAAGCAGAAATAATTCATTCATATGTACGTTATTTATGTATTATATTGCTGCGTTAATTATAGCACATTTTCCGACTTACTTGACAACCACGGTTTTTACGTTCACAAACTCGCGAATGCCGTAAATGCCCAGCTCTCGACCATAGCCAGACTGTTTTATTCCCCCAAACGGCAGGCGCGGATCAGATTTTACAAAATCGTTAATGAACACGGCGCCGCATTCCAGTTGGTAGGCCATTTTCTCCGCTTTTGCATTATCGCTCGTCCAAATCGCGGCGCCAAGACCGTAAATTGAGTCATTGGCAATCCGCACCGCATCATCTGCATCATTTGCCACGATTATGGAAGCCACAGGGCCAAACAACTCCTCATCATAGGCCGGCATACCGGATTTTATATCTGCAAGTACGGTTGGTTCATAAAAATTCCCACTTCCCTCACGTCGCTTACCGCCACATAATACTCTAGCGCCTTTTGACACAGACTCCCGCACTTGTCGATCCAGCTCATCCACTAAATCTGCGCGTGCCAATGGTCCAATTTGAGTTTTTTCATCCATCGGATCGCCTACCACCAGCGCCTGCATTTTTTTTACAAATTGACTGGTAAATTCTTCGGTCGCCTCGCGCACAACAATAAACCGCTTTGCCGCGATACAGCTCTGTCCCGTGTTAATTGTACGCGCAGTTACCGCGGCCTGTACCGCCGCCGCAATATCCGCATCCGCGCACACGATAAACGGATCAGACCCCCCAAGCTCCAGCACGCACTTTTTAAGATACAGACCCGCTGTTCCGGCTACCTTTTTCCCGGCCGCAGTGCTTCCGGTAAGCGTTACCGCGGCAATACGCGGATCAGCGATGATAGACGCGACCGCATCGCCGCCTACCAGCACGGTTTGCACAAGTCCGTCCGGCGCGCCGGCTTTTTTAAATATCTCTTCAATTGCCAGTGCGCATTGCGGTACGTTTGAAGCGTGCTTTAGTACAATAGTATTTCCGGCCGTGAGCGCCCCGGCGGCAAATCTAAAAAACTGCCAAAACGGAAAATTCCATGGCATAACTGCCAGAATAACCCCAAGCGGATCAAACCGCACATACGCTCGCGTTAAGTTGTCATTGCGAGGCGGTGTAGCCGCCGAAGAAGTCTTCGGAGTAGCCACATCCCGCAAGCCAGGATTTGCATTGACGACTTCTTTCTTTAACCACTCCGGCCCCATCTGTGCCGCATATTCACATGCCCATGCGCATTTCTCTACCTCCGCGCGCCCCTGCACGATCGGCTTTCCCATCTCCATGGTCATGAGTTTTGCATATTCCTCTCGTCTATCACGCAAAACTCTCGCCATTTTTCCGACTATTTCTGCTCTATTTTCAATATTTAAATCTCGCCACGTATAAAACGCGCGCTGCGCATTTTCCAGTTTTACCTGCACACTCTCCCACTCTTCCTCCTCAAATGTTTTTACCACCTCTGCGGTAGCAGGATTAATTGACTGTATCGGCATATCTATTGGTACTATTTGTTTACTTGCTTTCGAAAAACCACTTCCCATGTCACTCGCTTACCAGAAGCACGATCCGTATCCGACTCACCCTCAACTGGTTTTTCTCCTCGCTCAATTATAAATCCATTATCCTCAGCCAATTTCCGAACTTCGTCTTCTGTAAAATATGCGACACGCGCAGTGCGATCAGCATCTTTTAATCGTGGAGTGCGATTTTCGCGAAATAAATATAATCCGCTAGGCATTAGTACTCGCGCAATTTCCGCAAATGCGCCGCGCGCTTCCTCAAATGTTTTGGCATTTTGCAGGGCCGCATGACTCACAATGACGTTCATTGAATTATCCGCATACGGCAGATCAGCAAAACTTCCTCTAACAATCTTCGCATCAATTTCCTGTTTAGCAAGTAACTGGCGGCACAGTTCAACCGCGTTTTGCTTATCGTCAATTCCATGAAGACGCAAATTTTTACCAAGATCTGCAAACGGTTTTAAGTTTCTTCCCTCCCCTACCCCCACTTCAAGCACTTGATCGCCATCGTGCAACTCATCTTGATACTCGGCGACGAAACGCTCGACCACATCCGATGGCCCGCGTGCGGCACGCTCAAGTCGATGCCGGCGTATTTCTTTTTGTCGCATACCATCATCGGGCATCTTTGGTGACCCTTCCCCGTTTGCCATATCATTTTCAAAATTAGGTAACTTGCGAGACGTGGAAATGTAATTCTCCAATGCACCTTGCTTCTATGCTCTAGAGCATAGAAGCATATTTACTTCGCTCGTTTAGCATGTATCGCACGTTCATATCCACCTCGCCCGAAGTGCAACCAGCGTTCAACGCGTGCGATGGTCATCATTCCGCAGTGTAGCTTTTTCACAATCTCCCGATACTTATATCCGTTCATGAGCATTTCGGCGATCAAAAGCCGACGTACAAGCATCGCGCGTTCTTGCCGATTCAGCAAATCCTTGAGAAAATCACTAATCATCTTAGTGTTTTTAAGCCGGCATAAAATCTCCGCTAGCATACGTAGTAATCTATCCTGAACTTGATATGGAATCCGCTTTTCATTATATTTCGCCATATTAATATGTATGCTACCATGCTCTAGAGCATGGTAGCAAGTAGATTACTAGATTGGACACACGATATTTTTGAGTTCATCGGTAAAGACGCGGACGGTTTCGCTGTGATCAACCGGACAATCAATCAGCGCGGGGCCATCGCCCACAAATGCTTTTCTTAGCATTTCAGGTAAGTCCGCAGCGCGCGCCACGCGATAACCTTGCCAGCCAAAACTTTGCGCAAGTTTCACATAGTCCGGATTTTCAAAATCAACCGCCTGCGGCGTAAATCCCTCCTTTCGCGCGTGCCATTTAATCATGCCGTAGCCGCCATCATTCCAGATGAGCACGACGATTTTTGTACCTAAACGTTTCGCCGTGGCCATTTCCTGCATGTTCATTAGAAATCCACCATCGCCGATAATCGCAAGTACGCGTCGCTCCGGAAAAGCAAGTTTCGCGGCAATCGCACTCGGCAGTGCGCCCCCCATCGCGGCTAAACCATTATCAACAAGGCAGGTTTGGTACTCATACGCAGGGTACGCGCGCGCGATCCAAATTTTATGCGCGCCAACATCAGAAATCAGTATGTCACTACCGGTCAATGCCTCACGAACTCGCGCCAGAATTGCTTGCGGCGTTAACGGAAATGTATCCGTTGGTTTTGGGGTGACTTTTTCAAGCAGTGTTTCGCGCAGGCGCGCGAAGTAGGGGGTGTCCCACTGACATCCAGCGAGTTTAACCCGCAGCATATCCAAGCTCGCGGCAATATCGCCGACTACCGCAACGTCCGGATTATAATAGTGGTCAACAACCGGATCTGAAAAATCAATATGGACAATCTGTTTTGCGCGCTCCTTATTCCAAATCGCCGGCGAATATTCAAGCCCGTTGTAACCAAGCGTAATTATAGCGTCGGCATATTCAATTCCACAGTGCACCCAGTCCTTGCTATGGATACCCAAAGTTAAAAGTGAGTGTTGGTCATTGTCCGACAGTGTGCCCTTACCCATTTGGGTGTGCGCCGCGTAAATTCCGGTCGCATCCGCAAATGCTTTAAGGGCATCCGCGACTCGCTTGCGAACGGCGCCGTGGGAGACCAACAGTAACGGATGTTTGGCGCTGCGTAATAATTCGGCGGCCCGCGCAAGCGCTTTTTCCTCGGCAACCGGCCGTCGCAGTTCATGCCGCGCCAGCGGCACGCCCTCCACATCTTCGCCCGCGACGTCTTCGGGAAACTCCAGGTGCGCGACTCCGGGGCGCTGTGCTTCCGCGATGGAAAAAGCCCGCCGGGTCAGATACGCGGCGGCGTTCGGGGTTTCAATCTGCGCGTTCCACTTTACAAACGGTTTAAAATGGTTGAGCACATCTACACGCTGAAAATCGCGCTTCCAATTATTGCGAACCCCGCTTTGCGCGGTTATCGCGACAACCGGCATCCCGCCAAGCGCGGCAAACGCAAGGCCGGTAGTTAAATTTAGCGCGCCGGGGCCAAGTGTAGAAAGGCAAACTCCGGCGCGACCCGTAAGTCGGCCATACGTGGCCGCCATAAATGCGGCGGCTTGTTCATGGTGTACCAGTACAAATTCGATGCCCTCGTTTGCGATCGCAGCAACAAGTTCAAGCGTTTCCTCCCCTGGAATTCCAAACACGTATTTTACGCCTTCTTCTTTAAGTGATTTTGCGAATAGATCCGCGGAACGCATAATTTAAAAGATAGAATCCCAGCGCGACAAGCGCTACACTTCCATACTGTGCCGGAGTTAGTCCAAAATAGCGTGTATCTGAAATTGGTAAATCTGCCGAACGGAAAAAATCAAACCCAAAACGCAGCAATCCATAGATTGTAACAAATACTGCCACAAAAAAACCATCCGGCCGTCTGCGACGGGCAAGTAAGAAAAAAACTACAAAAATTGCGAAAGCCGCAAATGATTCAATAATACCCATATCTAACCGCGCTCCGCCCGGATATTGCACAGCAAACCACGCCGAACTTAATTGCCCAGGATGCATATGGGTTAAAAAACAGCCAAACCGCCCAATCCCCCACCCCAACGGAAATGCATATAGCAGTACGTCCGCATACTTTAGGAAATTTAAGCGCCGAATACGCGCAAGTAAGATCGTTGCAACCGCCGCGCCAAAAAATCCGCCAAACGAGGAAAGACCGCCCTGATCAATACGAATGATCTCGCCAAGGTGTTCGCGATAATATGGCCACTCATACAAAAATACGTGTGAAAATCGCGCGCCAATAAACGCCGCCACCATAAT
>CAZBUQ010000018.1:0-2953 GCA_964495135.1 uncultured Gammaproteobacteria bacterium | reverse complement strand
AATCCAAAATACTAAATCCAAGACTTTATTAACATCCAGCCCGGTTTGTCGCGCCCTCCTGTACGCCACTAAAATTGCCACGCCAAAACCTAAACTAACAAAAAAACCCCAAGTGTGAATTGTAATTGGGCCGATAGAAAAGGTTTGGAGGTTAAAGTAAGGCAACATAGCAAGATAAGCGAGATAAGAATTAAGGATTAAGGATTAAGCTTAATCCTTATCTTGCTTAATTCTTAATTCCGGTCTTCTCGTACGCTCCTGACACTCTAAAAATTATATCCTCTCGCAGTTGCGGGGCCAGAATTTGCAAACCAACCGGCAGCCCATGTGCTTTTCCGCAGGGCACTGAAATTCCGGGAATTCCGGCAATATTGGCCGATGCCGTATAAATATCCGCAAGATACATTTGCAAAGGATCTTTCATACGCTCGCCGATGGGCCACGCGGGCGAAGGAGTTGTCGGCGTTGCGATGCAATCAACTTTTGTAAACGCATCATCAAAGTCGCGTTTGACCAGAGTGCGCACCGCTTGCGCTTTTTTATAATACGCGTCCGCATAGCCGGAGGACAATACGTAGGTTCCAATCATAATTCGCCGCTTCGGCTCTGGACCAAACCCCTCACCACGCGATCTGGTGTAAATTTCATACAAGCTATTTGCCATATGCGATTTGCTATTTGCCACGCTATATCCATACCTAATTCCATCATAGCGTGCCAAATTTGCCGACACCTCGGCGGGCTGAAGCACATAGTATACCGCAAGCGCGTATGGGGAGTACGGAAGCGATACTTCAATAATTTTCGCACCCAATTTTTCAAGCTGCAAAATTGCCCCCCGCACGCATGTTTCCGTTTCCTTATCCATGCCCTCAATAAAATACTCCTTCGGGACACCAATACGTACGTCTTCCAACCCAACCCCTGACTCATAATTCATGATTTCTCGCTCCCGCAATTCCACCGTTGTCGCGTCCATCGGATCCCTCCCCTTTATCACATCAAACGCAATCCGTGCGTCCGCGACCGTTTTTGTCAATGGTCCAATCACATCTAGACTAGACGACATTGCAATCAGTCCGTAGCGTGAGACAGCTCCATATGTGGGCTTCATTCCAACCACTCCGCATAAGGCGGCAGGCTGGCGTATTGATCCGCCCGTATCCGAACCAAACGCAGCAATACTTTCATGAGCCGCGACCGCCGCGGCGGACCCACCCGAAGATCCTCCTGGAACACGTTCCAGGTCATGTGGATTGTGAGTTTTTTTAAATGCCGAACTTTCTGTTGAGCTTCCCATTGCGGCATCATCCATATTTGTTTTGCCTAAAATCACTGCTCCGGCGCGCTTAAGTTTTGTGACTACGGTTGCATCATACGCCGCCACATAATTTCCGAGAATATTCGATGCCGCAGTACACTTGATACCCTTGACCAGCATATTATCCTTAATCGCCACCGGAATACCTTCAAGCGGTCCGGGAATCAGTCCGGAGGCAATGTTTTTATCCGCGGCCTTGGCCTGCTCCAGCGCATCAGTTTCGGTAACCGTCAAAAACGCGTTGATCTTTTCATCAACCTCTTCAATGCGCCTCAAGCACGCCCGCGTCAGCTCCTCGGATGAAAACTCTTTTTTCTCCAACCCCTCGTGGGCGGCGGTGATGGTGAGCTCGTTTAATCTCATACGAAATTACGAAAGCTTCGCTACGAAATGTACGAAAACGGTTTCGTGCCTTTCGTAACCATTTCGTACTTTCGTATGTTATTCAAACACGCCCAAGGTTTCAAGCAGGTCTCCTTTCCTTTTCGGAAACTGCGCAAGCATGGCATCCCGCACGTCCGGTTCACATCCGCGCACCAAATCTTCCCGCACCACATTTTGCAGCCCGGTAATTTGGGAAATCGGCTCAATCCCGGCCGTGTCAATCTTTTGTAACTGTCCCACATACTCCAAAATCTCGGACAACTGCGTCCGAAATTTCTCCACCTCCTCTTCCTTCAACTCCAACCGCGCCAATTTTGCGATATGTAGTACTTCATCTTTGGTTAAAACCATACGTCATTCAGTCAAATCAAACTACAACGTCTCTAATTTATTATTTACCACAATAAACTTGTCTTTAACTTTATTATATATGGTATCCCACCGCGAAATTATACCATCTTCAATAGTCAGTTTACCACGACCCTGATTATCGAAAATTTTACTTGCGACATGCACTGGCAGGCCATTTTTGTTGAGTAGAATCACCAAAGGGTAGAAATAAGATTCCTTCGGGAGTTTCACGGCCAGAAATGCGGCAGCATCTTTAATACCATCACCATCTAAATCGCCTAGCGCGAATTGCTGTATTGAACGAAGAGATACATAGGTTCCCTCGTCCCCTCCCATCAAAGATGCATATTCCCCGTTAGATAATGTGACGTCTAGTTTCGTGCCGGCTGGCGATACGATATCAAACTTGGCATTGCGAATAATTTCCCAATTCAGTGAGTTGATCTCAGGGTTATTGATTGTTGAAGCGAAATGGACGCCACTCATAGTGATATTATTGAGATCAATAACGACATATTCTCCCCAGGGCAACACGAAATACATTTGTTGATTGCCAAAAGCGAGACTGATATCACCTAGATAATCAACGTCAATTCCACCCAATTCGTCATTCTGCCGACATGTTACCGGATGCGGTTTGGAAAATGGGATAGTTTCTGAATTCAATCGCAGACCGGTTGTCTGCGATTCCAACACCCCATCTTCATTTGCCAGCCCCATGTTGCAATCCACCGCAAGATAAAATTGATATTTATTACCACCCTTACTAATCTCAATGACCTGGCCACCGTGGTAAGCCGTACTAAATAATAGCTGACCTGTTTGAGCATTAAAATAATCTGTACTGTCGGCAGGGCTGTACTTGATCCACTTGGCCGCAAAAATTGTGTCATTAAT
>CAZBUQ010000017.1:0-9113 GCA_964495135.1 uncultured Gammaproteobacteria bacterium | reverse complement strand
CATCCCGATTTGAATCGCGCTCAAGAAACTATTAATAATGCAACTCGGGCTTTAAATGATGCGGGTATTCACCATGTAACTTTACAAATCGAAACCCCGGATCACTCATGTACAAAAGAGGAAATGTGCGAAATTGTACACTAGGGATGGCCTTGACAAAAAACTTTAAAGGCATACAATGAAGTTGAGGACAGGTGGACTAAGGGGGTTTCTGTGGATAAGCACCTTCAGGAGGGGTGCGTGTGTATATTCAGAGAAACCATACCTCGGTAAATCCACCCCCTTTCCCTGTCCGACCAAGGACCACGAACAATTGGCACGAATAAACACAAACCCGCCTTTTGGGCGGATTTTAGTTTACCCGACTGAAGTTTTCGCAAAGCGAAAATTTGGGCGGGTTTGTCCACAAAAAGTGGATAAACGCTGTGGAAAAACTGTGACTACCTCTTTTTTTCAATTTCTGTTTGCACCTTTTTGATAAACGCATTAACCGACATGGTGGGCTGTTTTTCTTGCCCACGAACGCGTACAGTAAGTTTTTTCAGCGCTTTTTCCTTATCTCCGACCACTAAAACATACGGAATTTTTTGTTTTTCCGCTTTACGTACCTTGTAACCAACGGTTTCATCGCCATCATCAACCTCCACGCGCATCCCCTCTTCGGTAAACATTTTTCCAAGCTTACGCACCGCCGTTCCATGCGCCTTACCAACCGAGGCAATGTAAACTTGCACCGGTGCGAGCCAAACCGGAAACGCGCCGGCAAAATGTTCAATCAGGACGCCCAGGAATCGCTCGGTAGAGCCCATAAACGCCCGATGAATCATAACTGGTGTCTGTTTGACTCCCTGCGCATCCGTGTATTCCAAACCAAAACGCTTTGGTTGGTTAAAATCCAACTGAATGGTGGAGAGCTGCCAGAGCCGTCCAATTGAATCCTTAACCATCAAATCCATTTTTGGACCATAAAACGCGGCTTCACCTTCAATCGCCTTATACGTAATTTTTTTCCGCCTAAGAATGTTTTCCATCGTGCGCTGCGCAACTTCCCAAACTGCATCATCTCCTAAATAAGCTTTTTTGTTTTTAGGATCGCGCAGCGACAAACTGATCCAGTAATCAGTGAGTCCAACGGATTTTAAAACCCGCCACTGCATCGTCAGCAACGTGTCAATCTCTTCCTCAATTTGATCCGGGCGCAAAAAATCATGCCCATCATCTTGGGTAATACAGCGCACACGAGTGAGCCCGCCCAATTGTCCGGACTTTTCATCCCGATACACAGTGGTAGTTTCATGAAATCGGAGCGGCAAATCTTTGTAACTGCGCGGGGAAGATGCGTAAATCTGGGTGTGGTGCGGGCAATTCATTGGCTTGACCACAAAAGCATCATTGGCGCCTTTCACATGAAAAAGATTGTCCGCAAATTTATCCCAATGGCCGGATACTTTGTAAAGCTCGGGTTTAGTAAGATGCGGAATCCATACTTTTTTATAACCAAATTCTTTATTCAGCTCGTTAATGTATCCTTCAAGCTGATCCCGCAAAATTGTGCCTTTGGGAGTAAACATTGGCAATCCCGGCCCGACCAAATCAGAAAACGTAAATAAATCCAATTGCTCGCCTAATTTACGGTGATCGCGCTTTTTTGCTTCCTCCAGCATTTTCAGATAATCCGTAAGCTCCTGCGCAGCTTCAAAACAAGTGCCGTAAATGCGCGTTAACATCTTGTTTTTCTCGTCTCCGCGCCAATACGCTCCGGCAATGCTCAACAACTTAAAATTCTGCATTTCCTTTTGGGGTTCGGCCGCATGCCCGCCTTTGCACAAATCCAAAAAATTACCCGGGTTGTTTTCAGTAATGGTTTTTCCGAATTTGGCCAGCTCGTCAATGAGCTCCAGTTTATACGGATTGTCCGCAAAATCTTTTTTTGCTTGCACAACCGAGACTTCGTTAACTATAAAAGGCTTCCACGTTTTAAGCAGCTGGCGCATGCGCTTTTCAATTTTTGGCAAATCCGCCTCGGAAAGGCGAACCTCGCCCATATCAAAATCCTGATAAAACCCCTCTTCAATAGAGGGGCCAATCGCATTTTTTGCTTGCGGCCAAATGCTTTTCACTGCCGCGGCAAGCAAATGGGCACAGGAGTGTCGGATGCTATCTAAATGCTGTTTTTCCATTCTTGTTACTTTTTGATTACAATCTTGATTCGATCCGGCATGGTCGGTATGCGTTTTTGCCAGGTTGGAAAAAGCCGAATTTCAACGCTTTCAACCGCGTCAAAACTTTCCAAGTACTGTTGCGCTTCCTTCGGCAGTATTCCGGCAATTTTAACCGCGTCTAAAATCGGACTGGCCGCATTAAGCTGGACTTGGGCGTCGGCATAAACCGAAAGCTGAACCTCGCCAGTTTCGGAATTAATATTCTTGATGTTTATGACCAGGGTATCATCGTTAAACTTAACAATTTGGCGATCCAGCGCGACATTATCCTCGATTTTTTCATGCGCGAGCGCAATTACGGCTGCCTTATCATAAGTAAGCATTTGCGCGTTGACTTTGGCGCGCGTGGTAAATGTCTGGCGTTCCTCGCCTTTTTTTGCGTCGGAGACAACCTCTAAAAGTTCGCTTGAGACAAATACTCCGCCCAGCGCCGCGCCGGGCGATTTTTTAAGTTCATCTTTAACTTTTTGCTCGGCTTTGGCAATCACCTCGGCCTTGGCTCGCCCCAAATCTTCAGAGGTAACCGTGCGCACGGTTTTTGCTCCACCAGTCATCGCCGCGCTGGACTCACCGTAAATCGTTTTTTGCTTGGCCGCGTTAAGTCCGGGAATTGTAAATTTTGAAGGACCAATATCCCCGGAGGCGCCGGTCTCATCCGCATATGCCATAATCTCAACGCGACCATTTCCCGGCACTGTGGCGGCATCACGCATGCGAAAAAGTATTCCGCCCTCCGAAAGCAGGCGCGTGGTGGCCACCAGTGGTTGAGCTGAACTCGTAGTATTTACAAGCGTAACTTTTCCTTCCGCGCGCCCTTGTTGTTCAGTCGCGCCAGACGCTTCAAACTGGACCTCCTCTTCAATCGTCTTTTCTTCATAAAGCCCGGCCACTACTCCCTCCGGTAAAGCGCCGCTAGCTTGCGCCGAGCGCACGGTTACCAAAAATTCCGCGCTTTTGATTTCATCTTTGGGAGTAACCACAATAGTAGCTTTGGAAAGCGAGAAAAAGACAATGACTCCGACCAAAAGCACGGTCAAAACCACAAAAGAGATGGCAATGCGGCGGTAAATTGAGGAAAGTGGCGGAATTGTTGATTTACTCTTTGGGCTCATATTTTAGTCAGCTATTTAAAAAGTGAAAAAACCTTTGCCGCTAATATACCACATTTTAAAGCTGTCTACAATAATTGAATAACTGACTTTACTGCTAATGCAGAACTTCGCGTTTAGTTTTGATATCGTCTGCAGCTTCCGGATAGACAGCGGAAGGTTCGACGGATTCCTCGAGTCGAGCTATTTGCGCGGTAAGTTGTTCAACAGCATGGACGGCTTGCCGGACTATTTTTGGATCGCGGCTCCGCTCTATCTTACGTAACAATTCATGGTGATAACCGCGTAAAGCTTCCAGTTGTTCCTGCGGAGACGCACCTTTCACTGCTAATCGCACTGTTTTCCATTGTGCGATTTCTGGACGCAAAGCTTGAATCAAACCTTCGCATGCGGAAAGAAGGCGCGTCTGTGAATTTATCTGTGCCATTGACTCACTTTTTGAAACTAGAGCACCTACACGAAACACATCATGCAAAGTTTTCACATCCTCTGCGCGCAACTTATTTTCTGAACGTGCTTGCGCAATAACTTCTAAAACGCGTAATTGCCACTCCGCTTGTCCTTTCTCTTTTGTACCAGCTTGCTTTTGCTTACTGCGCAATTCTCTTTTAAATTCTTCCACACTGCTTTGAAAACGGTTAAAAACGATATCAAAATACTTAGACCCCTCTTTATAAGCAGACTTGAGTGCGTTTAGTTTATCATACAAAAGAACCCCCGGGCCGGAAATTTCCCATGCCTTGGGATCGTCTCTTTTATGTTCCGCAAGGGTTACTCCGTGACTTTGAAGCCAGTGCTCATATTCTCTTGCCACTGCCTCAAAACCAGCCTCTGGAGAATCAAACATTTCAGAAGAATATTCAGCAGAATCCATTGCGACTGTATCAGCAGTTTCAATGGATTCTTGCTCTGGGACATTCGACTGCATTGACTCTAATGCTCCTGGTCTAGATTCTGGATTGCCTCGCATATTTCAGCTATATGAGATCTTTATTTGATTATAATACCTGATTTTTAAGCTTTTGTCAAATGTACGATTTTTAAGCCCTTGACAAAGGCCTTTTTGTATGTTAAGACAAGGTTAAGGAGGAAACCATGAGCGGCACAAAGCGCACAGGTGCGTGGCGGGCCATTATGGTCCGACCTCGCAATGCGGAGAACTTTCCCCGGCCCGGCGAGATCTGTATCATCTTCTACCACCGTCCCGGATCAAGCATCCTGCCGCGGGGCCTGCGTGTGAAGTTGCAGTTCGACTTCGGACTTCAGGAGGAATGGCTGGAATTCAAGCGCACCCTTGATGATGGCCGAATCCTCACCGTCCATCTTCAGAGTCAAGCCAATCCATCGCTTGGTGGCGTGGCTCTGGAAACCGGGGAAACTCCACGGGATATCCTCGCCTTCACGGTCGAGGCAGAAGGAATGGAGTCCCTGCACTTCGAACTCGACTCTCATCCCCGGGGTCTGGAGTATTACCTCAAGGAGGAACCCGCCGCCGCGCCAAACGCGGCATCCGACGCTCCAAACTAAAGCGGCGGCCACCGAGTCCGGTAGGCCACCGCTTCCTTTTTTAATTTAAGATAGCTAGGAGGGCTGATTCGCTTTTTCCTGTGCCTCTGCGGCAAATTCTCCCATATCCCTTGCAATTTGTCGCCAATCTTCTGATTTAGCATACGCATCCCTTTGCTGTCTCTGAAGCGCATCCATTTGTGCAGTTAAATTTTCGTATTCACGCACGAGGTTTGACGTTTGTGCGCGGTCTGTTTCGCCTTCGAGTTGTCGCGTAATTTCAAATCGTTTTAGTTCCAATAAGGAAATCTGTCCCTCAAGACGATCCGCTTCCTTCATAAACCTTAAAGCCGGCTCTCGTAAAGCCTGATAACGAGTTTCTGGTGATTTCATAGGATTTTTGCCTTCTCCAAACATATTAATTAGCTTAAATATTTAATTTATGCGGCCATCTGTTTGCCTGCTTCTTCCGAAGCGGCAGACCGCGGCTGATGAAGTTTTCTTTCACTTTCCAACAAACCCAACTCCCCTTCAGTTTCAGTTAAAAATGTATTCCACTCCTGCGTTAAAACCTGATCTTTTCCAATGGTCTGTCTCATAAGCTGTAGTCCATACTTGGCTTTCTTGAGCATATTTTCTGCAACTTGATTTTGAGCAGTCATATGCTCACGCATGCACACAATAGACTTCATTACGCCACGCCGCAAATCTTGAAGGAAACCACGGACAGATTCCCGGGCGGCTTCGGTATCGTTAAATCCGGCTGCGGCTTCTCTTTGCTTTCTGCCCTCACGCACTAAAGTGCCCGCGGCGGCTGCCGCTGGAGTTAGCTTTTCTAGAAACGCGGCTTCGACATCTGCCGGATCTGGCTTAACAGGATCTTTTTGCTGTGGATTAGGCATAGTTTCACCTCTAAACATATTAAGCTATAATATCATAAAAATCGTAAATTGTCAAGAGTTTATCAATTGTACTCCGCCTTTGCCAACAATAGACTCAATGGACTGCAAAACTTGGCCTTCCGGATCAATTTGAAAGCTGGTTTGGATGGTGCGTTTTTGCCCTTCTTGCTCAAACACAATATAGACCGGCGTTGATCCCCGCGCAGAGGAAAAAAAAGCGCGCAGGGTTTCCAAAATATCACGATCGTGTTTTTTCAAATGCACCACAACCCGTTTGTCTGAAGCAGGCGCCACACCCTTTGCTGCCCTTGGTAACTCTTTGTCACCCCTTGCAGCCCCTTGTGTAACCCTGCCACCCTGCACCACCTTTTGCAACGTATCATTCGTTAAAATCTCTGCACGCTCACATATAATCCTTTTTTCTTCTCCGCCTCCTCTGCCCCAAACACAAAGCAAAGCTCCATCCGACCAAACTTTCGGATTATCCCGATACACTTTAGGAAAAGCTATAACTTCACAGGAACCGGTCAAATCTTGCAGCCGCGCAACAGCCATTTGTTCTCCCGCCCGCGTCATCCGCACTTTACATTCTGTAAGCACGCCAGCTAAAAGCAACGTGGAATTATCGGACAAATCAACAAGTTCCGCAGTGGTTACGGTTTTACCTAAAAGCGCGTCTTTAAATTCGTCGAGCGGATGTGCGGTAACATAAAGCCCTAACAGCTCTTTTTCCCAACTTAATTTTTCATCGCGCGTTGCTGGCGGACCGTCTTTGAGCTTAAATTTGGTAAGTTCGTGCGAGGCGCTAAAAAGTGAATTCTGTCGCGACGGTGTTTCTCCCATGCTGTGGTTAAACGCCAGCATGGCCTCCATGTTTTCTAAAAGTACTCCCCGGTCCCCAAAACGATCCAACGCTCCGGATTTGGCTAAACTTTCCAAAGATTTTTTGTTCAAATTTTTGTGCTGCACGCGCTTTAAAAAATCCTCGCTATCTTGGTATGGACCCTTATTTTTCCGCTCCGCAATTACCGCGTCGACCACATCCGAGCCCAAATTCTTAATAGCCAAAAGTCCAAAGCGGATGGTCTGATCATCAACATAAGTAAAATCCTTGTAGCTTTCATTAATATCTGGCGGCAAAACCGTAATGCCGGCCTCACGCGCGCCCAAAATCACCTCGGCCAGTTTATCCGTATTGCCCGCTTCCGCTGTTAAAATCGCAGTAATAAATTCTGATGGCCAGTTTGCTTTCATGTACGCAGTTTGGTAGGAAACCATGCCATAAGATGCCGCATGGGCTTTGTTAAAGCCATAGGCCGCAAACGGCTCAATCAGCTTCCAAAGCTCCTCGGCCTTAGCCCGAGTCAGGTTATTTTTCAAACAGCCCAGCAAGAATTTTTCCCGCTGCGCCATCATTTCCCGCGGGATTTTCTTGCCCATAGCTTTGCGTAGTTTGTCTGCTTCTTCCCAGCTATAACCCGCCAGCTCAATCGCGATCATCAGTACGTCGTCTTGATATACCAAAATTCCGTAAGTGCGTTCGAGTATCGGCTCTAGCCGCGGATCCAAGTAACTTATCAGTTTGGCATTATGCTTGCGGCGAATATATTCAGGAATAGATTCCATTGGTCCCGGACGAAATAGCGCCACCATCGCCATAATGTCGTGAATCGAGCTTGGCTTAAGATCTTTCAAATAACGCGTCATGCCGGATCCGGAAAGCTGGAATACGCCCATGGTTTCTCCGCGCGAAAGCATGGCAAAAGTGCGCGCGTCGTCCAATGGAATCTTTCCAATATCCACGCGCACACCTTTAGTTTTTTCCACAATCTCCACAGCATTGCCTAAAATCGAAAGATTGCGAATACCCAACATGTCCATTTTGATGAGTCCGGCCGCTTCAACCGCGTGCATGTCATACTGGGTAATAACATTGTCACCCTGCGCTTCACGCTGCAGCGGCGTAAAATCGGTAAGCGCGGTTGGCGAAATAACAATACCGGCGGCGTGCACGGAGGAATGCCGCGCGCAGCCTTCAACTTTGCGCGCGAGGTCTAGGACGCGGCGCACGCGCTCATCTTCTTCGTAGAATTTTTTAAGCTCGAGGTTGGCTTCAAGCGCGCGGTCAACCGTCATATGAAATCCTTGCGCGCCAGCCGGAATCATTTTGGAAAGCTTATCGCCAAAAGAATACGGCAACCCCAAGACGCGCGTCACATCGCGTACGGCCGCGCGCGGCAGCATGGTTCCAAACGTACAAATTTGCGCGACTTTGTCCTGACCAAAACGATGGCGCACATATTCAATTACTTCATCGCGGCGATTGTCCGCGAAATCCACGTCAATATCCGGAGGGCTGGGACGCGATACGGTTAAAAAACGCTCAAACGGCAAACGCAAATCCAAAGGATTAACCGTGGTAATCTCCGTAAGATAGGCCACGATTGACCCGGCCGCCGAGCCACGGGTGGTCGCGGCAATCCCTTGCGCGCGCGCCCACCGCACATAGTCAGAAACAATCAAAAAATATGTTACAAAGCCTGTCCGTTCAATAACATCCAGCTCATAATTGATGCGTTTGCGGATTTCATCCGGCAGAGGATCACCAAATCTTGCTTTTGCGCTTTTAAAAACCAGCTCGCGCAGATATTCATCCTCCTTTTTGCCGTCTGGTACTGGAAACTTTGGAAAAGCCCATTTGTAAAGCGGAATTTCCAGATTAACACGCTGCGCGATTTTTAAAGTATTGGCCACCACTTCCGGATGCTCTTTCCAATCCTGCTCAACCTCTTGCGGCGACTTAAACGATAAATCCGTCGAGCTCATGTTTAAGCGATCTTTGTCCGTAACCAACCTGCCAGTTTGCACACAAACCAAAACGTCTTGAGCTTCACCATCACCGGCATGCAAATAATGGCTATCCACGGTCGCCACGGCTTCAATACCCAATTCCGCACTTAATTTAAAAAGAGCCTCGTTAACTAAAACTTGCTCTTTAAGTTCTGGATGGTGTTGTACCTCAACAAAAAAATCCTCTTTGCCAAAAATGTCAATAAATTCTTGAGCGGCTTTGCGCGCTTCTTGGGTTTGCCCGCGAATAATAAGCTTGGAAATTTCTCCGCTTAAGCATCCGGAAAGCGCAATGAGTCCGCGGCTATGCGCGCGCAAAAGTTTTTTATCAATACGCGGACGATAATAATAACCTTCCAGATGCGCCACGGTACTCAAGTGCATGAGGTTTTTGTAGCCCTCTTCATCCTTGGCCAAAAGAGTTAAGTGATGATAATCATCCTCGGCTGTGGCCCGCTTTTCCGTATGCGTACCCGGCGCCACATACGCTTCCATTCCAACAATAGGTTTAATACCCTGCTTTT
>CAZBUQ010000016.1:0-9491 GCA_964495135.1 uncultured Gammaproteobacteria bacterium | reverse complement strand
CTCCACATTTTCTCGTAAAGTTGATCGCGAGTTATGATTGCCATGACCGGAAATTCTCGAGACAAAAGGGCAATCGAACCATGCTTCATTTCTCCGCCTGGATAAGCTTCACTATGAATGTACGAAATTTCTTTTAATTTAAGCGACCCTTCGAGCGCGACCGGATAATTTACCCCACGGCCAAGATAAAGAAAATGGTTAAACTCGCGATATTTTCGGGCAACATTGCGAATGTTTTCGCTGTCGTTAAGGATGAGTTGCATTTTTTCTGGAATTTCATGCAAAGCACTAAGCATACGCTGGCCAGTCGCGACTGTTACTCTTTTTAAACGTCCAAACTGCAAAGCATAGAGAACCAAAACCGCGACCATATTGGTATACGCTTTGGTAGAAGCCACGGCCAACTCCGGTCCAGCATGAATGTAGGTACCGCCATCAGTTTCGCGCGCAATGCTTGAACCAACCACATTCACAATACCGCGAACATAGGCGCCTTTGCGTTTTGCCTCCCGCAGCGCCGCCAGCGTATCCGCAGTTTCCCCGGACTGCGAAATCACAAAAACCAAAGTATTTTTATCAATGATGGGATCACGGTAACGAAATTCGCTGGCCACATCAACCTCCGTTGGAATTTCCGCTAATCGCTCAAACGCGTATTTACCCACTTGTGCCGCATAAGAAGCCGTGCCACAAGCAATAAGCATGATGCGTTTAATTTTGCGCATTTCTTCTTCGGTGAGATTCAGCCCTCCCAAATGCGCGGTACCTTCCTCTAAATTATAGCGTCCGCGCACTGCATCTTTAAAAACTAATGGCTGTTCAGAGATTTCTTTCAACATGAAATGATCATAACCCTGTTTTTGGGCTTGCTCATCATTCCAATCAACTTCCTCCACATGTTTAACCACTAGTTCATCTTTCAGATTGGACGTACGCAGGTGATCGCGGTGCACTTCTGCAACCTCTCCATCTTCAAGAAAAACTACTTTTTTGGTGTACGGCAACATCGGCGTTGGATCAGAGGCAATAAAATGTTCGCCTTCACCAATTCCCAAAACCAATGGACTGCCCATGCGCGCCGCAATCAGAACCTCCGGATGATCGGCATGCATAATTGCTAAACCGTAAGTGCCCTGGACATGGCGTAAAGCCGCAACCACTGCCGCCTGCAAATCGCCTTTATAATGCGATTCAATAAGGTGGGTTAGAACTTCCGTGTCGGTCTTAGAGGTAATATTATGACTGGCGCTGAGTCTTTCGCGAATATCGCGATAATTTTCAATAATCCCATTATGGGCAACCATAAGTTTGCCAGTACAGTCCGTATGCGGGTGTGCGTTGTCTTCCGTAACCCAACCGTGGGTGGCCCAACGCGTATGCGCAATGCCTACTGCGCCGTGGGCAGATACTCCTTGTAATTTTTGCACGAGATTATCAATGCGACCAACTGTGCGCACGCGAGTAACTTGGTTCTCTTTTTCGAGCACCGCCACACCAGCGCTATCATAACCACGATATTCTAAACGGCGCAAACCTTGAACAAGAATAGGAAGCGCCTCTTGTTTTCCAATGTAGCCAATAATTCCACACATATAAATGACACGGACAGACACGGATAGTTACAGATATAACACAGATATCAAATCGATCCGTGTGCTATCCGTTCATAATCAGTGTCTTTCAGTGTTATGATTTAACAATCCCATACTTTCGACCCAGCTTGGTAAAGGCCTCTACCAGTTTATCGATTTGTTCCTGACTGTGCGCGGCAGAAATCTGCACCCGAATGCGCGCTTTACCAAGGGGCACAACCGGATAGCTAAAACCAATCACATAAATTCCTTCGTCCATCATCTCGCGCGCCATGTCATTGGCCACTTTTCCGTCCCCTAGCATAACCGGAACAATCGGATGCACATCTTCCGAAACCGCAAAGCCGGCTTCCGTCATTTTTTCTCTAAAGTAGCGGACATTTTTCCAAAGCTCTTCCCGAAGTTCCGGATGCTTTTCAATAAACTCCAACACAAACAAAGTGGTAGCCGCAACCACCAAGGGTAAGGTGTTGGTAAAAAGGGTGGTTCGCGCGCGTTGGTGTAAAAGATCAACCAGCATTTTAGGGCCGGCAATCACTCCGCCATTGGCTCCACCCAGCGCTTTGCCAAAGGTAGTGGTAATAATATCTACTCGGTCCGAAACGCCAAGCGCCTCCGGAGTGCCGCGGCCATGCGTTCCCATAAATCCGGTGGCGTGCGAATCATCCACTAAAACCAGGGCCTGGTATTTTTCCGCCAGGTCGCAAATTTCTTTAAGCGGCGCAATATGTCCATCCATACTGAATACCCCGTCCGTGGCAACCAAGCGCAGGCGTTTCTCTTGCGTAGCTTTAAGTTTTTCTTCAAGCTCAACCATATCCATGTGCGCAAAGACGTGGCGCTCGGCTTTACAAAGCCGGACACCGTCAATAATGCTCGCGTGATTTAACGCATCGGAGATAATCGCGTCTTGATCCGTCAACAGCGTGGCAAAAATCGCTTCATTGGCATCCCAACAAGAAGTAAAAATAATCGCATCCTCTTTTTGAAGATATTTAGCCATGGCGGCTTCCAGTTCTTTATGCACTGCGTGCGTTCCGCAGATAAAACGTACGGAGGACATGCCATAGCCGTATTTTTCAAGCGCGACTTTGCTGGCTTCCACCAGCTCCTGCCGACCGGCTAGCCCCAAATAATTATTCGCGCAAAAGTTTAAAAGCTTGCGGCCGTCCGCCTCAATTTCTACGCCTTGCCGGCTGGAAATCACCCGCTGCGCTTTCCAAAGCCCGGCTTCTTTAATCTCACTTAGGGCCTTTTCCACGATAGATTCTGCATTTGTAAACATAGGTTTAATTGAACTTTATTATTATTTTTGGATGGGTAAGCAATTTGCGTTCAAAATCTTGTGGCTCAAAGTCAGCAAAGCGCACAATCGTATCATTGCCCTCTTTCATCATCATTCTCCAAAGTTTATCTTGAATACCATTGGTTTGATCCTCAAGCAGACTTCGAGTTACATACCAAGTTTTAAAAATCTGCCGCCCGATTACCGAGTGCAAGGTAACGCCACGCACAATCATGCGATCAAACTGACCAATAGTAAAATCTCCGGATTTAATACCAAACAGAATCACGTCTCCACCCCGCCGCACGGATTGAATCGCGTTGTTTACACTTGAATTGTAGCCCGCCATCTCGAGCGCCACGTCCACCCCCGCTCCCCGAGTGTATTCCAAAATTGCTTGCGTCGGCGCTTTATCGTTTTCCCATGGCTTATTTTTATCCTCTTTATGGAGAGGTAAAACTAAATCTGCGCCAAGCATTTTGGCTAATTCACGGTTGGTCTCCTTAGGTTCAACCCCAACAATTGTGGAAGCCCCCAACGCTCGTGCTACTAAAATTGAAAATAGTCCAATTGGTCCGCACCCGAAAATGGCTACTTTTTTTCCACGCAAATCAACTTTGGTACAAGCATGCACCGCATTGCCAAACGGATCTTGCATTGAAGCGATTTCTGGCCGAATACGCGGGGAATCAGTCAACCAAAGCACTTTAGCGGGCAGTTTCACATACTCCGCAAATACGCCATCAATGGAAATTCCCAGAATTTTTTCTTGCACACACACATTCAGCTCACCGTTGCGGCATTGAAAACATTGCCCGCAAACAACATGTGATTCGGCTGAAACCGTGTCGCCGATTTTTAATCCATATTTGGCCTCCACTTGTGAGCCGGACGCCACAATTTCCCCAAAACATTCGTGACCAACAATGCGGGCCGGTTTTTCTTCTCTTTTAAGCGAATCTAAAAGCATGTCTTTAAAAGAATCTCGAAACCACATACCGCGATCCGATCCGCAAACTCCGGCAAATTGCATTTTCAAAATTACCGACTCGGTATCGGCCGGCTCTTGTAAAACGGGTTCAGACAAGTCCACCTTACGAAAACCTTTTGATGAATCCCAGTTATCTTTGACTGTGTCAAATACTAATCCTTGCATTGTAATATGTTTATTTGCAAAAAGTGAGAGAGGGTCTGGGTTGTCCACAGTAAGCGACTACCACAAACCCTCCTTGGTGAGTATTTGCGCGACCGCGATCAGCGTGGGATATGCCGTGAGTTTGCTGGGCTGCCGCGCGGCATTGGTTCGCGCAAGCAAAACCGGCGTAACCTCCGCAACACCCACATACTTTTTCAGCACCTCCAGGCGGTCGTCAATGACTATTCGGCGCATCTTCGGCGCAAGCGGCGGCAAGGGCTTGTCGCTATCGGCAGTGATCTCCACGCGGTCAACCTGTGAGGTCAGCGCTTGCAAGCCGGAAAGCTTGAGCATCTGCACCCCTTCGTCGCCATAGGTGTAGAGCACCACCCGCACTCTTCTTTGCCGCGCCGTTTCAAGAAACGGCAAGACATCCGGATACAAAAACCGCTCACACTCCGCGGCGCATTGCGCCAGCGTGGCGGCTACCAGTTCGCGCTTGTCCAATTCAACCGGCAACCCCGCAACCAGCTTGGCGATGGAGAAGCTCCCAGCCGCGCGAACTTTTCTGTACGCTGTAAAGAACGCCTCCGTCGACACCCCGTGCGGCACAAGACTGTCGGCCAGGAACTGCTTGAATGCCGCGGTATCCAGCGCAGTGTCGTCTAGGTCCAGATAGACTTCGGTGGTTACATCCATATGTTCACCTCGCCTAGAGCGGAAGTTTCGCGGTATGTTGTCCGGCTTCCTCCTCCAGTTGCTCTTTTATTTTTGTTTCAGCAACCGCAAGCTGTTCCGGAGTATTTACTCCAATCGCCTCGGTAGGATCTTTCAGCTCAACTTCAGTTACACGGATGCCTTCCTTAAGCGCTACCGCGAATAAATCAGTCAAATAATATTCATTTTGAGCATTCTGACGAGAAACTTTGGGAAGCTGGGCCCACAACCAGTGCGCCTGAAATAAGTAATAAGCCGGATTGAGTTCTGTAATCGCGCGAATGGACTCATCCGCGTCTTTGACTTCCACATCTTGCACAACTCGTCCATATTGATCACGCACCAGGCGGCCAAATTCTGAAAAAACGCTGTACCAACCATCAAAATTAGGTACTTTTACACTAGCAAAAGTGAGTTCGGCATTGCTGTGCAGATGTTGCGCGACCAGTTCATCAATGGTATGCGGACGCAGTAAAGGATGATCGCCATAGAGCACTAAAATATGATCATACTGACGCAGTTTTTCGCGCGCGGAAAGTACTGCGTTTCCCGTACCAAGTTGTGATTCTTGAATCGCATACTCATAAGCCGCGCCAATCGTAGAGCGAATCACATATAAATCCGGCGCAATCACAATAACCGGGGTTGTAGTAACTGAACTTTTTTTAATTCGCTCTAAAAGATGTACTAAAAGCGGCTTGCCAGAAAGCGGCAGCAATACTTTGGGGGTTTCCGTACTGACCCCCATGCGTTTTCCGCGTCCGGCCGCGAGAATTACTATACCAACATTACTAAGACTAGTCATATTTATTTTCCGCGTAGTTCCGCGATATGCGCAAGCGTGACGTTCCGCGTCTGTTCCGCGTACATCGAAGCCGCGCGAGATGTATTAAAGGGTTGACCATAAGCGTTCAAAAATAACTTTGTGAGTATGCGCGATATGCGGATCTTCAACCACTACCCCACGAGGTATTGCAGCACTATCCAGCGCAATGTGGGCGGTTTTCGAACCATAAATAATCGAATAGGCCGGCGCGCCGGCTTCCCGGCTTAACCATTTTCTTTTTGAGAGTGGCTGTTCAGCGCCGCCTTCTCCAAGCGCTATAACGCGCACAGTAATACCGTGCTTAATTCGTTCTCTGGTAAAAGTTGGAAAATTTTTGTACAGAAGTTCGCGTAAATCTGCCGAGGAATAAACGCAATATTCTTTGGGGTCTTCTTTGCTCATGGTTTCCAAAATGCTTTGTAAAATATTTTTTACTCCGGCAAAGCCCTCATAATAACGCACGACCGGTTTTCCACCGCCGCGATTATAAAGCGACTGCAACTCGGGAACCACGGCTTTAATTTTTTCTTTAAGCTGGCGCATTTCTTCCAACCGGCCATCCAAATGCCGCTCCAGTTTCGCCGGATCTTCTGCCACAAAGTATTGTTTCTTTTCCTTGTGATAAAATGTTACCAAACCGTTTTTCATGAGTTGCTTTACAATATCATAAGTAGTTCCGCGATTTACACCGGCAGACTGCGCGATTTTGCGCACCGGCGAGGGACCTAAAGAAATCAAAATGAGATACACGCGTATCTCTTTTTCATCAAAACCGAGTTTTTTTAGGATTTGTACAATATCCATAGTCGAACTATGATGCCATGCCCTTAAAAGCTTGTCAACATTTTTCCTACACAATCTGTGGATAAATCAAATTCACCTATGTTCAAAGCATATACAAGCAAGAAATCTGTCCAAAAGTACTCAACGTTTATCCACAGAAACTACCGGTTTAGAGTTGACAGTAATACCCACTTTAGTTAAGCTGAAAGGTACCGCTATGGCAGAAGATAACCAACTTTTAGAACACCTAAAATTAATGTTGGCCAATAAAAAAGCCCTGGTAAAACGGAAAGCCAAGGGTTTTATTAAGCATGATTATTTAGTACCTGGCGGCCCTTATGAAGAGTAGTGGGATTGGGATGCGTTCTTTATAGGAATGGCGCTTGCGGGAGAAATTCCTTCAGAAGGAATTTATCTAAAAAATTGGTGCCTGAATTATTTCGAGAATGTTGGGGCAGGTGGTTTTACTCCTGGTCTACTTACTCCTAAAGGAGTAGATCGACGCCTTAAACACATTAAACCATTCTTGGCACAAGGCGCGTATTTTGCAAGCACTTTTCTAAAAGATTTCCGATGGATAAAACCGCATTGGATGAAATTAAAACACTCTGTTTTGTACCGTGAAAAAACATATTTTGATCACAAAAAAAATCTTGGCTGTTGGTATGACAGTATGGAATCCGGAGCGGATAACAATGTTGCGCTACTAAATTATCCAAAAGGAAGCGTGCTGGCCACCGATCTCAATACTTTTCTCTATCGCGAGTACCTGGCCATGTCTCAAATCGCCAAGCATCTTAACTTTAAGCCGGAGACTCGTTGGTTTCAAAATAAAGCGCGGGCGATAAAAAATGCCATGCTGAAATATCTTTGGGATAAACAGGATGGTATTTTTTATAACGTGGAAAAACACAGCGGAAAATTTATCAAACGCGTGAGCTACTCCAGTATAGTGCCGCTTTGGGGTGAAATTGCACCACAAAATTGGGGAAAGCGTATGCTAAAAAATTATGTACTCAATCCTAGTAAACTCAAAGCCCGCTACGGAATACGCACGCTGGCCAAAGATGATCCTGAATATAACCAAAAAAATATCATTAAACCGTACTCGAACTGGCAAGGACCGGTTTGGCCAATCGCCAACTACTTAACCATGCACGCGCTCTTGAATTATGGCTTTAAAAAAGAAGCGCGTTGGCTTGCACAAACTATTACAAAGATTTGCTTAGCTGATTTAGAAAAAACTGGAGGAATGCACGAAAACTATAACGCTGATACCGGAAAACCTTTAGCCGCGCCAAACTTTGTTAGCTGGAATTTACTGGTCGGTCAAATGCTTCCTGAAACACAAACCAATTACAATCCGTTTCGTTTAACCTAGTTCTTTGAAAATGCTCCAGGTGAATTAGCACCCCTTGGCAAGAAAAAGGAAGACTTGCCTGGGTGTACTAAAACACACCTGTTTGTTACACAACCTTTTGCACCTTCGGTAGAAAGGCACGCACACTCATGGCTGATGGGACTCCTGCAATTAACGAAGATGAACTGAAGGCACGGCTGTTCGGAGGAGCGAACGGCGACCGTTCTGATCTTGGCTACGGAGCGGATCGTGACGAGGAGGATACGCGCGCTCTTCAGGGGGCATTCGGTGCACACTACTTGCAACCGACCACCGAGGATCTGGCTGGTACGGGAGACGACGTACGCCGGATGCTCATGGCCGAGACCTGCCGAGTGGTCATTCCCATGGGTGAGCGTGGACCGGTTGTCAAGTCCGTGCTCGACACCCTGACCGGACAAATGCCCATCCACAACATCCTGGTCGTTTCCGACGACGCGGACGACGCCGCGCTCGATGAGGTTCGGCGCCACAAGGGCGTGCGCCTGGTGTACCGCAACGACGTCCTGGATGTCCTGGACTGGGGATGTCTCCTGCCGGTTCTCAACCTCACGGAACGCCCCCGCAACAAGGGTGGCAAGGGGGTAGCGGTGCTCGCCGGCTACCTCTACGAGTACCTCGCCGCCCGGCGCTCCGGCTCAACGCCCCAGGTACTGCTTCAGAGCGACGCGGAGATCTCGAGCTTCGCAAACTACGCATACCTCGAACACCTCGGCTACGGACTGCTGCAGCACCCCAACGCCCTGCAAGTCAAGATGGCCAAGCCGGGGCGGACCAACGAGCGCTCCATGATGGCCCGCAGCATGCTCTATGCACTCGCCCACTCGCCTCGGATCAGCGAGCAGGCGCGCAAGCGCGCGGCCGATCTCTTCCTGGGGCTCGCCAGGCACAAGTGGATGCTCGCCGGCGAGTTCGCTCTAGCCTGGGACGTTGCCATGCGCCGCCCGTTCGCGACCGGCTACCTGGAGGAGACGCTCATCGCGATGTTCTGCGAAGACCTCGCGAGAGCCAACCGTCGTCCCGTGGTGCAGGTCGCCAACCAGAATCCGCGCCTGGACGCGCCCAACCGCGAGCAGAAGGAAGCAATCATGCAGACGCAGATCGGCGACTTCCTGCTCGCCATGGCCCTCGAGGGCGTACCCACGACCGACTGGGGTCTGGACCAGATCCGGCAGATGAACGCCGGCTGCATGAACGTTCCGCTCCGGATGGCCTGGATTCCGCAGGATCACGGTCCGGTTCGCGCCGAGGTCATCCGCCAGAACCGGATCTGGCCGTCGGTCGCGCTGCTCGACCAGGGCGGCTTCATCGACAACGCCAAGGCCGACCAGCTCTTCAAAGCAGCCTGATCAAGGCTCCGCACCTCACCCGCACCCCGGGGAGGGAGCAACGCGCAAGACGTACCGCGCGCGGCTCTCCTCCCCGGTCTCTTTTTTTATTTTTAATAAAATAAATATTGCTAAAACAAAAAATTGCTCACCAGGATATCTCGGCAATGGTCTATCCGCCTCTCCCAGCGACGCGCATACCATACGGGTCAGCGGCACCAGCAGTACGGCGGACTCCCTCCCCCGATCCCGATCGGGGTCGGTCGCTTTCCCGTGTCTGATGGGTAGTTTCCTGATATAAAAAATTGCCCACTTGGATATCTCGGCAATGGTCTACTTTCCCAGGACCGGATTGGGTCCAAGTATCATCGACGCTGGCATGTTTCACTTCTCTGTTCGGAATGGGAAGAGGTGGTTCCATACCGC
>CAZBUQ010000015.1:259-9938 GCA_964495135.1 uncultured Gammaproteobacteria bacterium | reverse complement strand
TTTGGATTTACCAATCCGGTCTCTTCCGGACCAACCCAGCCAGAGCGTGAGCCAACGCTTTCCGAAGGATATGCTTATTCATCTTTAAAGAAATTGCGATTATTTAGAATAATTCCGTTGGGTTGGGAATTGGCCGCGGAGCGAATTAATGCGGATGATCAAACCGCGACTCTCGGTGATGTTTTAGACGGCTGGGATAGAGAAGGTGATCGTCCGGGATGTCAAGGTACGGACGAGCAAATTCAAAGCGGCGGAGAGAGTCGTTTTTGCGGACTTCTGGATCCCAATTGGGTGCTTAAAGCCCCGCTCGCGCAATGCGGCGCGCAAGTATTTTCTTCCATCCTGGACGCGTCCGGACTTGCGCGTCAGGAAAATTGCGCGGATGTGCGGCATTGCATCGCGGATGATGGTTCCGGTTCTTGCGATGGCTGGGGCTATTGTACGCGGGAGAAAAATGAATGGCGGTTTGACGGGGACGCGTGCTCCGAGCAGTATGTTTCCTGCGATACATTCAAAGCTGATGTACGGGGCGCGCAAGCCATTTCACTTTTGGAAAATACTTTGGATTTTGGCGCTTGCACCGCGGAAAACGCGGGCTGTACCGGATATTTTAGTGAACAGGCGTTTGCCGCGGATAGATCTTTGTCCTGGAATACTTCTTCCGCGCGTTTGTATCTTGATCGCGACGCGCCGGTTTGCAGCGCGGCCGAGCAAGGTTGCAGTGAAATTATTTTGGCAACCCCGGAGATAAACGCGATTTTAGCGGACGGCGCGGGAGAAGGTGACGGGAGGCAGCCGGATCAATATCCGGCTAGCGTCGAGCGCGTTAACTATCGTTTGCCGCCTGAATATCTTGGGTGCACCGGAGAGGAAGGCGACCCGGCACAGTGTGGTAACTTTTCTCGTATTTGTCGAGCCGAAGAGGCCGGTTGCGAAAGTTATACCCCGGCCGGAGGATTGCGCGGAGCAGGCGAGCCGGCAATTTCCGCGATTGCCACCGCGCTTGATAATTGTCCTTCCGAGTGCGTGGGTTATGATACTTATGTAAAACTTGGCTCGCGGTTTGAACCGGCGTTTACGCGCGCTTATCTTAATGATTTTCTAGATGCTTCCACGCTAGCTGAAGTTATGCCGGTTTCAGCGCCGGAAGAAAATTTTTATCCGTTAATTCCGACCAACGCGCTTTCCTGCAACGCGCAAGAAGTTGGCTGTGAAGAGTTCACTAATTTGCGTACCGAGGCGCGCGAGTATTATTCGGATGTACGCGCTTGCCAGCAGCCAGCCGTGGATTCCCAAACCTATTTTACTTGGGAAGGCTCGGATACTTCCGGATATCAATTGAGGACTTGGAGCTTTAAACGCTCGGGAGCAGAGCCGGTTACTGACTACAATAACGATGGAAACAATGCAGACAGCGACGAAATTTCCGTAGCTGCCAGCGCGAAGCCACCTTGTACTAACTATTCCGTCACTACGCGCGCAGATGGCAATATTCAGGTTAATTGTACTGATACGGCAACCAATCAAGCCGTATGCGATCCTGCCGGCGCAACCTTGACCGAAAGCGAGCGCGCTGACTGCCGAGCGTTTTATGATGAAAGCGGCAATATTTTCCATCGTTATCTCTCGCGCACCATCGTTTCCACGGACGAGTGTCAAGCCATGCGTTGGACCGGACTGCCGGTACTGCCGGAAATTTTGCCGCAAGACGGGGACACCATAGACCGGTTGCGCCAGCGTCTTGAACAAGCGGCCTGCGAGGCCTCACACGGTTTTTGGAATACAACCACAAGCGAATGTCTTTATCTGGCCGCGCCATCGCTTTCTAACGCTTGTCGCGCCGCCGCTTATGGTTGTAGAGCTTTCAAAGGCAACACGGCCGGCAATATTGAAACCGTATTTTCCGAGGATTTTGAAGGCAGCGTTATTTTGGCTGACCGCGGATGGTCCAATCAGTTTACAGGCCGTACTGGAGCGACGTTAAGTACCACCATAAGCATTTCAGCGGAAGCGATAAATGTTGGCGGGCACTCGCTGCGTGTCGCTGGCGCTATTTCAGAAAATCACGGTGTTAAGCGAATATTTACTGAATCGCTTACACCGGGCGCGACTTATTTCGCGCGGCTGAACATCAAAGGAACTGCCGGGGCCGGGGTACGCGTTGCGCTCGGCGATGAAAACCTGGGTGAAATTGAACTCACGCCGGAATGGCGTTATCACGAACTTGGACCTTTGGTTTTGAGTTCAAACTCTGCAATGGAGTTACGCGTAAGACGACGCGCGGGAGATACTTTTAATCGTGCGGATGTATTTTATCTGGATGATGTTAGTTTGCGCCGCACCCAAGATACGCTGTACTTGATAAAGTATGGCTGGAATGTGCCAAATTCCTGCGATCGTTTGCCCGAAGAGGCCGGCGGCGGATACGCGCGCGGGGCAATGTTGGGCTGTCGTTCATACACTGACCGCGCCGGAGCCGGGTACACTTTCAAATCGTTTGCTTCGCTTTGCCGCGATGCCGCGGTTGGCTGTACCGAAATCGTTGATACGCGCAATTCTGAAGCGTTATTTGAGGAGGCATTCAATGAAACAAATGGCGGAATTTGCCGAGGGGTACCGGGTCCGTGCCGTGTAGATACCAATGGTGATGGGGTGGTAATATCCTCCGGAGCGCAAGCGGATGAGGTGGTATGTACAGTTGCCCCGAGCCAGACTACTTGTCAATATACGACTAACTTGACTATTGACGACTGGGAAGTCGCTTCGGACACGCGTAAATTTATTGTCCGCGATGAAGCGTTTTCCTGTCCGGCCGCGCAGCAGGGGTGTTCGGCCTTAGGTCGGTCAACTGCCGGCGGCATAGATACAGTTTATTTGCGTAATGACCCGGAACGCTACGCCAGCGATCTATGCCAGCAAGAGGCGTTAGGTTGTCAGTCCTGGACCCGTTCAGACCGCTCCGCCGCGTACTTTAAAGATCCGGGCGCCAATGGCTGCAGCTTTAAAACCAATGTTCAAATCGGATCCGGACAGTATTCCGGCTGGTTTAGAGATGAAAAACAGCCGGTTTCAGGTAGCTCGCAAGCCGGTTCCGCGCTTGCGCTTAAGGACCTTACCGAAAACAGGTGTAAAGGATGGGGAAGCTGGAATTTCTCTACGGGTCAATGTATTGACAGTGATGGAAATACCGTAGCCAGCTGCGGGGGAATTGGTTGTACGGCCTCGCTTTGCGCGCGCGGGGCATCCGGTAGCTGGGTTGAAGACGCGACTGCCGCTTTGGGCGGACGGTGCGTATCGGACGCGCCATGTTATGGCACAGTGGAGGCCTATGATGCCCAACCCGGCAACGGTATACGGCCGGCTGTGCAGGTGCGTGTAACCGATGCGTATCTGGCCGGCGGCGCGTCCTTTGGAATTTGGCGAAACGCGGACGCGAAGTATGGCGGACTGGCCGGAGCTTGTCCGGCCGCGGAAGCGACTTGTACCGCTTTTTACGATCCGACCGACACTTCGCGCGCGGGCGTAGCCGCGGCTTACCATTTTAAAGATAACGCGCGGCTCCAGTTGGCACGTTCTGATTGCGACGGCAAAGTTTCACGTTCCGAAGGTTGCGTGCTTTTCCGAAATGTTGAAGATCCAACGTTACGCTGGTCGGCGCAGCAGTCGTATTTGGCCAGCGACAATGCCGGAAACGCCGCGGTGTTGCCAGTACCTCTTCCTAGGCAAAATGATACCAATACCATTCTTAAGGTTACCCGCGATCGGGTTTGCGCCGAATGGTTCCAATGCGCCTCGGCGCAGTGGTCTTGGGACGCGCAATTAGGCCGGATGGTTTCTTCCTGTCGGCAACTCGGGCGATGCAATGAGCTGGCCGACGGTCCGGCGGTGGGCAATACCATTGGCACTTGCCGCGGCTGGGTGCGCGAGCCGTTGCTATCAAGGCGTCCACAAACTGACAAGGTGGCTTGCGAGCAAGCCGGGTTTAGATGGGACGCGGAAAATACAAGATGCCAATTTTGCGCTCCTGGCGGACCTTGCACCGGCCAACAAGATAATTGTGAAGATTTAGGCGGAATTTGGCATGCTTCAGCAGGAGGGCGTCCTGCGCGCTGTACTTTAGGGCGCGTGCTTACCCCAACATACCTTTTGCGCGACCGTACTTTTGGCGGGGTGGATTATGTCGGTTATACGGTGCCGAATGTCTACGCGGTTGACGAGTTGGAGGAAGTTGATGTTGGCAGCGGGGAAGCGTGCGGAAATAATGACGATTGCGCTTCTGTTGAGGAATGCAAAGACGGACGCTGTGGCGCGCCGCGGCTGGGGCATATTATTCCCGGAGAAACTTGTACGCCGGGTAGTGGAAGTAGCGGTTGTTCCGGGGATCCATGGTGTACAACTGGCGGTCAATGCGTTTTGCCGCCCACTGGCGGGGCGTTTGGTCAGACAATTACTGATAATATGGATTGCCGCGGGTATCCGGAGCAGGACGCGCCGTTTGCCAATACCCAAGATATTCGCGACAGCAAAGCGTTTGCAAAAGTCAGCAAATGTATGGCCGGAGATTCAAGTAATTGCGTTTGCGATTATACCAAAGCGGAGTTTGGGGGAAATAAATTATATTTTGCTCCTAATTCTCCAAATGTTGAACCGGCGTATTGTTTTGGCGTACCGCGTAGTTCCACCGATTGGCGGCCTAAAGAGTGTACCAACTCCTCCAACGCGGCAACTGGAAATAATATATCACCGGCAACTTGCCAAGCTAACGGAGGCGTTTGCCAAAAACTTACCGCCAACAATCAAGTGCGCGGCTGGCGCGGATATTGTCTGGAGCGGGATCCTTCGCGCAATATCAACGCTGACCAAAACCAAAATCCATGTCTAACTTGGTTTCCGGTTGATCAACTTGACAGCATATTGGATATTCGGAATTTAGTTCCGGAAGCGGCATACACAGTAGCTAGCCGATCAGGTACCCGGGGACAGTACTACTGTTTACTTGGCGGGGATGTTGAGAATAACATTTTAACTTCTCCGGAAGAATTTAACTTGTTTGCTGCCCTTGATAATGTGTGGGAAATTAGAACTTACCCGCGGTCTGATGAAGGTGTTTATCGTTACGATATTAAGGAAGTGATAATTACCATAACCAATACTAGCCAAAACGGCGGACCTACGGATGGAACTTATGTATTCAGTCCCGGACAACATAGTATTGATCGACCGATCGAAAGGGAAGATGTTGAGATAATTGAAGGCACACTAGAAGGGTATCATGCTTATGATTTTCGCATTCCCGGGTCTGATATTTCTCCAGAATGGTGGTGGTGGGGAGGAGATGATGGTAATAACCGTTATTCGGATAATGTGATTAGTCAATATTTAATGTCGGTCGGACCAATGTCTGTAGGTGATGGCAACCCCGGATTTCTAAGTATGGAGGTGGCGCAGCGTTTGGAAATTGATGATTGGACCAGCAGTTGCGACTTTGGGAGAGATAGAGACGACGAGGGTTATGACGCAACTTTTGTGGGGTTGCATTTCAATCCGGAAAGTCAGCAATTGGATTACTTAAGACTTGGAGTTTGTACCAATAATGAAACTGATCAACCTGCGACTTTTACGGTTTCGGTAGTCCTGCATCCGCATTGCGAAGTGATTGCCGGTATTGATACAGAGGCGGGCGCGCCCCGCAGCGCGCCAAATACCCAGTTGCTCTGGGAGGGTTGTACGGGTTCCGAATGTATAATTGAAACCGGTACGGACCGAAATTATACTTATAATCTTGCGCCGCGTCCGTTTGGCAGCGCTAATACGAGTAGCGCTAATACGAGTAGCAATCCCGAAGACGCCACACACCCTTGGTTTTTGAATCATAATCGCTTGGACGATCCGAATTCCGAAGATGCGATTGTCAGCGCGCCGTTCGCGGGCTGGCCATACGCGTGTCAGGATCTTGAGATTGTAGAGGAACATTGCTTCACAAGGCATGGCTTTGATACAGGCAGGAGCTGTGAAGGATCAATTCGTATACCTGCTGGTATTTTGGGTCCTGGTCAGAATCGCACGCAATGGGAAAGGGATTGCAGAGCGGCATCAGATCCATCAACCCAGCTTACGTGCGAAGTCAGCGGAAACCTGTGTAACTGTGAGCGACCCGGAGAAGCTGACTGCCAATTGCAAGAAGGAGAAGAAGGAGTATGCCGACGTCCTGATCGCAACAGTTGCACAGTGAATGTTCAAACCGATACTATAACTCAAAATGCTGAAGTACCTCTTCAACGGAGGTGGTTGATTTAAATGCCGCGGTAGCGCAATTTAAGAACATCTTTGCCAAAAGCATGAAAGTCTTTAGATTAAGTGGAAATGACTACCAGGACAGATCTGAAGTTGACCAGTGGGATAGCCGTGTTGATGATGTGTCGTTACACGGAGTGCCGGAGTTTCAAAGCGCGCATGACAATGGAACAGCCGGTAGCGGACCAATCGCGGTTAACAATGTCGCGGGTCCGGAGGCAGTGCAGGGGGTTAATGGCGCCTTAACGGCAAATCTTAGCTTTTACATGTGGGCGCCTGATCAACATATGCCGATTCGGAGGTTGAAGCTTGATTTTGGAGACGGCAGAATAGTCACTAGTAACGGCTTGTTTAAAAATTCAAAACCGAGTTGTGGCGGTTTTGGATTTGGTGGTTCCGCGGAAGCGTGCGAAACCGATCCGCATCGCTTTGAGCATATATATTTTTGCGGCGGACCAGATGATCCATACTGGCGCGCCGGTTCCTCCTGTCCAATACCGGATTTTGAAGAAATTTATGGCGGGTGTTGCGTATTTAAACCAAGGGTTCAAGCCACGGATAACTGGGGGTTTTGCAATGGGTTTGGCGGCGCTTGTCAATCTAATCCGGCCGGTAGTTTCTGTTTTGAAGAGGAATGTAATAGTACCGCGGTGAATCCCGATAATCCCGCGCCATGGGCGTATTTTGAAGGTGAGATTATTATAGCGCCATAAAGGCGCGGGGTGGTTATAAAAAAAGGCCGGGCCCCGCGCGCGAAAGACGCGAGGTCCGGTTTGTGTGACTGGTCGGCCCTCCTAGTGCCTGACTTGGATAGGCAAGAATGCTCTGCCGTCCAGTACTCCTGTTGCCGGCCCCAAGCAACCATGGTCGTCGCCGCCTACCTCCGGCGTGAGCTCGCCGTACAGGCAGATTTGTTCCGCGTGAAACGCTACGTGCCACCCGCCGCTTCCATCTTCCTCAAGTAGCGTAACGTTGCCGTTAAACTCCGAGGCGTTCGAGGACTGGTACCAAAACGGACAATCGCAGCCCGCTTTTTGTTCTGCCGCCTCTCCGACCACCCCGCAGTTTTCCGAGTATTGCGGGTTTTCGATACTAGCCCCGCACAGTCCCCAGCCGTTTTCTTCCGTGCTGTTGCAGTCCATCCCTACCCCAGGAAACGGCCCCTGGATGCTGCAAGAATACGCCGGGAACCTATCCCCACCAGGGCGATAGCTTCCCCCAATAGTTAGTTCGCTGCCGTCAGTGTCTAGCAACGCGATGATGCAGGTGGTATCCCCCCCGCCACATTCCGACTTGCAAATTTCGCAATCTTCCAGGCGGTTGCTGAAGTTGAGCTCGTACTCCTCGCCGTCGTAGGTGAAGGTGGCGTTGAGGTAGGCGGCGTGCGCCCCTTCCTCGCCTTCCGCCTCGGCTTCACCTTCCTCGCCCTCGCCTTCGCCCTCCTGCGGGTTGGACTCGCCGTCGTCGCCTCCGCCGCAGGCGGGCAGAGTGGCGGTGAGCATCAGGGCCGCGATCAGGGTGTACAGAAACGAACGGATCGTCATGACGTATTTCCTCCTCTGGGTTCGACGCGCATACCTTCGCCCTGCGGGCTGCGGTGCTGGGGCACCCACATGCTCGGAGGACTCCGCTACGCTGCGCCTCTTGGTTGTAGTCCATTTCAAGACTAGCACGGGAAAAGGGGATTGTCAAGCAAGTTGTAGTATGGTACACTAGCACTATATGAAGCGAATTATTCAAGTCCATGTCTATAAAGGTGAACATTATTTTGTCGCGGAGTGTGTTGATTTGCCAGTGGTTACTCAAGGTAAAACTCTTGATGAATTAGCGAAAAATATTGAGGAGGCAGTCGCACTTCATTTAGAAGGAGAAAATCCTGCAGATTTTGGATTAGAGTCAAAGCCATCAGTGTTGGCGAGTTTTGAACTCGAACCAACCTATGCCTAGATTAAAAGTGCTTTCCGGTCAGGAAGTGGTAAAAATTTTAACTCGATTCGGATTTTCTGTGGCTTCCCAAAGAGGAAGCCATATTAAGTTACAAAGAATCATTAGTAATGGTTTGCGTGAAACTCTAACCATCCCCAATCATGGCGAATTAGATAAAGGGACACTGCGCGCAATTTATCGGCAAATTTTACGATACATTTCGGAAAGCGAATTACATCCACATTTTTATAGTGATTGATTAAAAGATTTTATCGAAAGTTCCGTATCAGATTTTGTGCGGCCGCACAAAATCTGATATTTAATTTACAACAAAAAAAAGAAGCCGGGCCCCGCGCGTGTGATGCGCAGGGTCCGGCCGTTGTCGTAGAAGGTGCGTACGGCTATTCACCAGTGGCAAATGTCACCGTAAGCGCAACCGGCCTCCGCCACGCAAGAGTCTAGGCATGATTCTTCCGTGCAGCCGCCGGCATAGCAGTGACAGTGCGGGCATACGCAGTCATCCTTTGGAGCGCCGCAATACGCTTCCCAGCCTGAACCAACTGGACCACGCTTCGCACAGGCGTTGTCGTTGGGTGTGTTTACACATCGACACTCCAGCGCAATCCACCGATCGTCCGTGCACTCCAGTATATCGCCACAATCCCCCGATTCGTCGCAGTCCCAACACTCACCAACCCGGGTCTTCCCGCTAGGGACCCAGTCTGCACATGCCGCAAGCATCTTGTCGGTTGAGACCATAATGCGACGGGTACCCTCTGGATCGGCAAGCTGAATGAAGAACTTGCCAGTTTCAAAAAACCCAGGCGTTACTTCGTAGGCAACGGAAGCTTGCGCTTGACAGGCTGCGGATTCGGTCTGGATCAGGAGCCTGTTGTCTTCCCACCTCCAGCGGAACGCTTCGCAGGTTGCGCTGAAATCCTGACACTGCTGGTTGTCGTCGCCTTTGCGGACGCAGGTCATTCTGAAACCGCATCCGCGTGGATCAAAGCCATCGGTGGCGAGTTGCCCGGCGGCTTGGATCTGGGCGCTTCCGATTCTCCAGGTTCCGGACGGATCCGGCAAATCGGCGGGACGGTTGCCGGCATCGGATCCGCCACAGGCAACTTCCCAGTTTTCACCCTCACCCTCTGCCTCGGACTCGGCTTCGCCTTCTTCTCCTTCCGCCTCGCCCTCGCCGGGGTCGTCCGGGTCGTTCCCGCCGCAGGCGGTGGGCATGGTGAGAAACAGGATCGCGATCAGGGTGTACAGGAACGAACGATTCGTCGTCATGGGACCTTCCTCCTCTGGGTTCGACGCGCATACCTTCGCCCTGCGGGCTGCGGTGCTAGGGCACCAGCATGCTCGGAGGACTCCGCTACGCTGCGCCTCTTGGTTAATGTCCATTTTCACACTAACATGGGCAAAGGAGATTGTCAAGGTAAGCGTGTGAAATTTGTCA
>CAZBUQ010000015.1:0-249 GCA_964495135.1 uncultured Gammaproteobacteria bacterium | reverse complement strand
GTCAAGCGTTTTTTTGAGGTATTTTGGAATTGTGCAGGGAAAATAATTTGTGATATACTGCCTTAATATATGCCTTATCCACGCCTGAAATCCGGACACCAAGGTGTTCTGACTGCCGCACTGCTGGTCTTTTTTGGGGTATTTGCCGCGGTACAGCCCGCGCACGCGCAGGTTGATGAGATTGCCAATACCTTGGGAGGAATTTTAGGATTGCTATTAAAGCCGTTGGGAATGTTTTTGAACGCGCTG
>CAZBUQ010000014.1:6827-9982 GCA_964495135.1 uncultured Gammaproteobacteria bacterium | reverse complement strand
GGCGTATCCGGAGGGGTGGCACTGGCGGGAGAGAACGGTGGAAGAGACGGGGGATCCAAATTCTCTATGGGTGGATTTCAACCGTGATCCGATCGAACCACTGATCGAGGCAGACCCGGTATACCCAATCGCAATGGTCATCACATTGTCGACGCTTGAAGAAGTAATCGCTGAATATCAGGCACCTGATTTTTCGACCGAAAAGGTAGCCATAGGTGATAAATCGGTTGTAAAAGCTTCATATACCTCCGACATCATTGAAGCGCAAGTGGTAGCAGATTTATACGCAGCCAATGGATTCGGGTACAACATCTCTGGACCCGAATCTCTGTCAGAACTTGCCACTGTGGTGGCCAGTCTGGTTACGAGGAGGTAGCAAATGCGCGCCAAACTAACGCTCGCAATCATCGGCATCACGGGTACAGCTCATGCCGAACAGTTCTTGTGGGCACCACTTGATACACTCACACTGAACTGCGACTTCTGTTGTTACTACGGCCCAAGTGGGACATGCCATGGCGCGATTGATTATCGTGCACGGCAGCCACAACCAGTTTTCGCTGCCGCAAGTGGTACTGTGGAGCGAGTAGTCAACTCGTACGCTGATCGTCCCACTAAGGAGTGGACATACGGTAATCGTGTTGACATACGTCATGCCAACGGCTACCTAACCCGCTATGCACATCTCACGCGAAACTCAATCACGGTACGCGTAGAAGACGTTGTGCAGGCCGGTCAGCAAATCGCCCTTTCTGACAATTCCGGATTCTCCACCGGCCCCCACCTCCACTTTGAAGTCCGCGATCCTAGTGGAGTGCGGGTGAACCCTTACGGTGATCCGCCGAACTACGAGAGTGGATGTGGCGTCAACCCCCTTTGGGCAACTTGTCCGCCAATGCGATTCGAACCCGGATTGTTGGATGAAGACGGTGACGGATACTGTTCCCATGATTCCATCTGTGCCCCTGGCCTTATTCCAGGCGATTGCATGGACTCCGGCGAAACGCCGGAAGGTGTGCCGGCCTCCGCTGTGCATCCCGGAGCAGAAGAAGTCTGCAACTACACCGACGACGACTGTGATGGGGAAACCGACGAGGGATTTGAAGGCGTGCTTGCGCCATGCGACAACGGCGAGCCTGGTGAGTGCTTCCGGGAAGGCGTGAACGTCTGCACGGCCAGCCAAGACGCAATTACATGCAGCGCCGGAGCCGGCATTCCAACTGAAGAGCTTTGCGACGAGCTCGACAACGATTGTGATGGGGAGGTGGACGAAGATCTTTGTGCTCCGGACGCGCAGTGTAATCCAGACACCGGTACCTGTAGATCTATAGGTACGCTCTACTACGCTTCTAGATCTGGGTCGCTTTACCGAGTGAGCGCAAGCGCGGGAGCGTGGTTTGGGGACTCTCTTTTTCTTAACGGAGACTACATGGCTGAACCGGCCTGTTCTCCTGACGGCACAAAGATTGCCTATACCGATAGGGTAGTATCTCGGCTTAGGATTTTTGTGGTGAACTCAGACGGGACTGACGCTACTGGTTTCACTTCTACGCCAGCAGACGCGCGCGAACCAGCTTGGTCACCAGACGGGACTAAGATCGTTTTCTACGCAGACAACAATTCCGGCTGCCCTTTTTCCTTCCGATGCCCGCTTTACCTGCTTGATGTTGAAACTGGTACGGTTTCGGAAGTAACCGTGGTCGCCCGCCCGCCGCTCAATCCCGGTTTCTCCTTTGATGGGAGTCAAATAATCTTTGGTCAAGAGGGCCAGGGTATGTGGATAGTGAATACAGACGGCAGCGGTTTGACAGAGGTTCCGCTTCCTGATCTTGGACAGTTTCTTTACCAGGAGTGGTCGCCGGTGGATAATAGGATTTTCTTCTACGGATCTGAAGGAGGCGACTTCTACTGGTTTACGGTGTTGCCTGATGGAAGCAACCTCATCAATCGTGGACCTGCATACATGAGCGCATCAGCTTGGTCACCAGCAGCTTCTTGGGTGGCGGTATGGGGCACACCAAGATCCCTTCGAAGGTATAGCACTGTAACATGGGCAGATTCCGGAGGTTGGTACCCGGAGGTTAGTCCAAGCAGTAGCCTGAGCTGGTGCCCTTAACCCAGCATAGATCGATCAGAGATTTTTCACCGGGATTCCGTAAGGTTTCCCGGCCTCTTTTTTAGAGCCTTTTTTTGAAGTTGCGTCCTTCAGATGAGTATGATATTATAAATAGGTCTTATTCATATTTTTCGTAAAAATCTATGTTTAAAAAAGGCGATGATATCGGGGCGGTACTTGGCGGCCCTCGCGGCGCGCAAGATTCCACCGAATCAATAATCGGACCTTCCGTGCATTTGGAGGGAAATTTTAATTCCTCTGGCAACATTGTGATTGCGGGCTCACTTTCCGGATCGCTTACAACCGTCGGTAAGGTGCGCGTTGAAGACGGCGCGAAAGTACAGGCCACCGTTTCGGCGGCGCATATTTTTGTCGCCGGCGAAGTACGCGGCGATATTTACGCGAGCGAACAGCTGGAACTCGCTCCCTCGGCGCGGGTAATTGGAAATATTGATGTTAAGGTGTTGTCCGTCTTGCCGGGCGCGATAATCCATGGAAAATGTTCAATGAAAAATGGCGGCAGCAAAAAACCGGAGGAAGTTTCAAAGAAAGTAAAAACCGCGCGTGGGGCAAAGATAGAGGAAACCGTGATGAATGAATTGGAGGTATAAAATCACCAAAACGTACTTGTATCTTTACGCGCCTTTCTTGAAACAGAAAAAATACGCCAGGAATTTGGCGCTGATTGAAGGGCGAATTACGGATTACGGTATCACCGGCAAAATCTCACAACTCTCGCAATTTTTGAAATTTGCCAGCGCGATAAAAGAGTTTGGTGTACGCAAACTGTCTACTTTGGTAGTTGTTGGTGATGACACACTGCTTGAGGAAGCGATTAACGCCTGCGCTTTGTCTCCGGTAGTTTTGGGGTACATTCCCATGGTAGAGCAAGGTTATAAAGACGCGCTGGGCTTGTCTTATGGCGCGCAAGCAGTGGATGTCTTGGCGGCGCGGCGAGTAGTTAAACTTGATCTTGGGCGTATTCAAGATCGTTTTTTTCTGGGGGAGGTTTGCGCGGAAGGAAAAGGTTTAGAAGTAC
>CAZBUQ010000014.1:5906-6817 GCA_964495135.1 uncultured Gammaproteobacteria bacterium | reverse complement strand
GACGTTTAGTATTTTCCCCAAAGATTTTTCCAGAGTGGAAGTAGTCAATCTGGGAGAAACTGGCGATAGCGCGGTTGACGGACAATTGGATGTGCGGTTGAAGCCGTATGTCGGATCATTTTTCAAAAAACCGGGTTTGGAAAGTGTGGTGCATACGACGTCTTGCCGGATAAAATCGGCAAAGCCATTGCCAATTAATTGCGGCGGCGCACAAATCTTGAAGACTCCGATACAGATTGACATTGTTCCAGAAGCGATTAGAATGGTGTTGGGCCGTTCCGTAAGTTCGAGGTTCAAGAGCAAAACCAAACCAAAAAAGCGAAAATAGTGAATATTAAGTGCCCAGGTGGTGGAACCCCGCACTAAAGCATAGCTTAATGCGGGGCAGGTTGGCAGATTTACCCCCACATCTATGCCGCGGTGGTGGAATTGGCAGACACACTACCTTGAGGTGGTAGCACCCGTAAGGGTATGAGAGTTCGAATCTCTCCCGCGGCATAGATGTGGGGGCACACTACCTTGAGGTGGTAGCACCCGTAAGGGTATGAGAGTTCGAATCCTCTCCTGGGCATTGAGATAACAGATCTAGGAAGCGAGCCAACTGCTTGGCTCGCATGAGGATTCGACGGTTTATTCATCCGTCTAAATTTCTGGACGGTTAGCTCAGTTGGTAGAGCATCGCTTTTACACAGCGAGGGTCGCAGGTTCGAGTCCTGCACCGTCCATTTATATGCGTTATCTAATCAGTTTAATTGGCGTCGCGGTCGGAGCGTTGATTGTTATTTATTCCGAAAAAATTTATAATGCCGTTGGTCCGATTGAGTGGGCCGAACAAAAGCTGGCGACCTCGGGCGGTTCCCGGTTGTTTTACAAACTGATTGGCATTGGAATTATTTTCGTATCGTTTTTTT
>CAZBUQ010000014.1:0-5896 GCA_964495135.1 uncultured Gammaproteobacteria bacterium | reverse complement strand
TACATGAGTGGAATACTTCAGAGCATTGGCTATGCGATTTTCGGGCGACTGTTTGGATTGAAGTAAATCAGGCGAGACAGGTAAATCAGGTAAATCAAGTTTATATGGCACAGATCAGTACCTTTAGAGACTTGCAGGTTTGGCAGAAAGCGCATCAACTTGTGATAGAAGTGTATCGTCTTACTGCAAAGTTTCCGCCGCATGAGATGTATGGCCTTGTGTCACAGTTGCGTCGTGCCGTGCTATCATTAGCATCCAATAGAGTTGTGGGTTTGCACAGAAAGTCAGTATATGAGAGCCTCCATGTTTATAATATTGCCTATGCTTCTTTAGAGGAGGTACGCTACCAGCTGCTGGTCGCGCGAGATCTTGGCTATATTAATGAAGTACAGTATAATACGTTTGAGGATTTGGCTGTAGAGGTGAGCAAAAAGTTGCGGAAGTGGATTCAAAGTCAGAAGGATAATATCCAGCAATTGAGTAAATCAAGCGAGACAAGCAAGTCAAGTAAATCAAACTCCTGATTTACTTGCTTTACCTGATTTACTTAATTTACCTCAATCTATGGCAATGCAACTTCGTGGAGGCAATCAACTGCTAGACGCGGTTAAGATATTGGAACAAGGCGGTATTAAAGACGGCTATGTTGTCGCGGATTTGGGTTGCGGAACCTCCGGTCATTTTGTATTTCCGGCCGCGCATTTGGTCGGACCAAAAGGCAAGGTGTATGCCGTGGATGTTTTGAAGCCCGTACTGCAAGCGATTGAGAGCCGTACGCGGCTGGAAGGGGTCGATAATGTCGAGGCGGTTTGGTCTGACCTTGAACGCGCCGGCGGACTAAAGATTGCGGCCGGCAGTGTGGATTTAACGCTGCTGCTTAATATCCTGGCTTTAGTTAAAGATAAAGTGACTGTGTTGCGCGAGGCAGCGCGGGTTACAAAACCGCAAGGGACTTTGGTAGTTTCAGATTGGAAAAGCGGTCATTCACCTTTAGGTCCTCCGCCAGAAAAGCGTCTTGTGCCGGAAGAGCTAAAAAGAATTGTACAAAGTGCCGGGTTTGAATTTGTGCGCGAGTTTGAAGCAGGGCAATATCATTTTGGCATAGTATTCAAAAAGATTTAATCTTTAAATCGAACTCACATGAGTCTTACAAATCTATTACAACTTTCCTATTGGTTTGCGCTTTATACTCCACCGCTTCGGCGGACTTCTTTTATTACTGTATTCATCCTCCTGCTGGTTTTGTTGGTGTTGGTTATTGCGCTTAAGACCTCGGCTGCCAAATGGCGTGGTAATCCGCCGCTTGCGAAAGCACTGCGACGTCTTGCGCGTCCGATTTTTTTCTTAGTAATTTTGGGCGGGGTTTTTGTGACTTTTCGTCAGCTTGGAGCGCTAGTGCTTTCTGCCCGGATTTGGTTAGCGTTGATTGATACTATTGCAATAGTATGGTTTGTCTTAGTACTGCAGCGCGTGCACAAAACCTATAAAACCGAATTTACCCAAATTCAAGAGCGTAGAAAATACGAAGCTTATCTTCCTAAACGCGGCGGCAAGTAACAGTTATGCCCGGTAGTGAAACTTTGACAGGCGATTATGTTTTTCTACGTATACGTGCTTGAAAGTCTAAAAAAGAGAGCAGAGCTTTACATAGGATACACCGACAATCTTAGGAAACGTTTGGAAAAACATAATCTCGGCGCGGTGACCTCGACAAAACGTTACTTACCGTGGAAGCTTATCTACTATGAGTCCTGCCTTAATAAAATGGATGCCCAGCGCCGAGAAAAATACCTGAAAACTAATCAAGGCAGCAGGTTGCTAAAAAGACGTCTAAAGGAGTATTTCTACCTTACGAATAAATAGTCAAAGTTCTACTACCGGGTATGTCGCTTAAATCAAAAATTGAGACTTTACTGTTTGTGGCTGGCCGGCCATTAACTGTCAAAAAGATTGCTGAATTTATTGATGGAGAAGAAGAAGATATCAGCGAGAGTTTAAAAGAACTTATCCAAGATTATACGGCGCGCGGGCAAGGGATTCGGATTTTTTCCACTGGAAACAGTTTTCAAATGGGCACCGCTGGAGAAAATGCGGCGGTTTTGGAAAAATTTGTTAAAGCCGAGTTTGCCGGAGAGCTTACCCGTCCGCAACTCGAAACCCTGACGGTTATTGCTTATCGCGGCCCGATTGCCAAAGGCGAGCTTGAAATTATTCGCGGAGTAAACTGCGGATTAATTTTACGCAATCTCTTAATCCGCGGATTGGTTGATGAGGAATTTGATTCCAAAAAGAAAGAAACGCGTTTCCGGGTCAGTATGGACTTTTTGCGCTACTTGGGTGCTTCAAGTGTGGAAAATCTTCCGGAATACGATAAATTGCATAGTCATGAAATTTTGCAGACGATTTTACAGCAACAAGAGCAAAAAGCGTGAGTTTTATGTTAATTCAACTAGCCTCGCTTTTTACGGCGATTTTGGCAGTCGTTGCAGCTCCTGCCAAAAATGACTCACCAGCGAAGGTCCAAAATATACCAGTTGAAAGCGTTCCCGCGCTCACAGCCCAGAGTGTTTTTTTAATTGATCTAAGCCAAGGCGAAATACTTTTGCAAAAAAACACTGATCAGCCCTATCCAATTGCGAGCATTACCAAATTAGCCACCGCGCTGGTGTTGTTGGATAAAAATCCGCACTGGCCAACGCCGGTTACTTTTACGGCGGCAGATAAACGCAATGGGGGAATACCCTATTTAATTCCGGGCGAGCAAATTACAGTTTTGGAGGCCTGGAATTTGATGTTGATCGGATCTTCCAACGATGCGGCGCAGCTGCTTGCCCGAGTATTTTTTGATGATGATGAACAGTTTTTGACGGCGCTGAACAGCAAAATGCAGGAATTAGGATTTAGCCACACTCGTTTTGCCGATCCAACCGGGCTTGACGCGCAAAATATTTCTACGGCTCGCGAGGTCGCGGCGCTGACCCGCCTTGCGCTCACGCACCCGCCGATACGCGAAGCCGTACGCAAACGGAAAATTACTATCACACCCTTGGGCAAAGCCCCGCGCTTGGTTTATTCCACTAACTGGCTTTTAGGTTCATTTAATGAAGCGACAGATGTGTTTGGCGGCAAAACCGGACACATTGAAGAGAGCGGCTACAATCTGGATTTTTCCGCGGGCCGCGGCGGGCATGAACTTTTAGGAGTAGTTTTGGGAGCGGAAAGCAATGAAGCGCGATTTAAAGAGATGAAAGAACTGTTGGATTGGGGCTTTAATATAGTTCAAGAATAACTATTTCAGGGGGGTTGAAGAGGCGGGCGCGGGGGCCGGACTCGGAAATACCGGAGGTAATGAAAAGACGTGTACCATTTTCAAGAGTAAAAAGTCCCTCATCAAAAGTGCGGGGAAGTTTTGAAGGTAAGCGCGGAACCGGTCCAATAACCGGTAGGCGAATTTGTCCGCCATGGGTATTGCCGGCAAGGATTAAGTCGGCATTTTTTGATTCCGGATCTAAAATGAAGTCCGGGTTATGGACGAGGACGAGGGTGGGTGTGCACACTTTGTCATCCTGAGGCGTAGCCGAAGGATCTCGTTGGTCTCGAATAACACGGGATCCCTCGCTACGCTCGGGATGACATGACGAGAGTGCGCGCGCCATGTCAGTTTTTCCAGCCAGCCAATCATCAAGGCCGACAACCGTAAAAGATGCGCCATATTTTTCTACAGCGCGCACTTCATTTTGCAAAACCTGAACCCCGGCTTGGATTAGAGCATTGCTTACCGTTTGCGCAATGTCCTCTCTAATTTTAAAGACAGGTTTCTTTTTTACTTGATAATCATGATCGCCCAAAACCGCATAAACTTGGAATTTTGAAGTCAGCTCTTCAAAAGCGGAAAGATATTGCGTATGCTCGGCTTTATCAACAATCAAGTCGCCGGCAATAAATACAAAATCCGGATTTTCCTGCGTAATACGCTGCGCTACACGGCGCACCCAGCCGTCTTTTTTATAAGTGCCCACATGCACGTCCGATATAAGTGCGATGCGTACGGGCTTTGTTGGATCAAAATTAGGAAGATCAATTGAAACGGGGTTTATTGTAATCCGACGAGGTTCAACAAAAGAGCCCCACAACACCACTAAAACACTAAAACACAAAACTATGAAAACAGTTAAAGTAATGCGTGGGTGTTTATATTCCCACTTGCCTGGTACTTTTCGATCGCGAAAAGTCGCCACGGCGAAAGTCAGCGCAGAGACCAGATAAGCAACAATTATGGAATCAAAAAATAAATTCATGCGCCTTCGCCAAGGCTATGGCGCACAAGTAACGCCTTTCCTGAAACTTCGGCGTCCGAGTACAGGTAGCCGTGGAATTATTTAGATAAGATGTTTCTGAGCAAATGCACGACCAGAGCCGGATTTTAGATATTTTTCGAATTGCGCAGCTTTACTTCTAGACGGAAATGCAACATAGAATATTAGTTCCCATGGCATATATCGTTTTGTGGCAACAGATTTACCATGATTATGCTCCCGAATTCTTACCCTTAAATTATCTGTGAGACCGGTGTAATGCTCGTCTTTTTTACTGAGACTTTTGATAATATAGATGTAGTGCATAAAACAAAATATGCCAAATGGCATATCCGGCTTGCCAGCCGTAGCCTTGGCGAAGGCTGGTTGCGGGGGTAGGATTTGAACCTACGACCTCCGGGTTATGGGCCCGGCGAGCTTCCAGGCTGCTCCACCCCGCTTCAGGTGCATCCACTATACTCGGTGTCTTGTCGGTTGTCAAGTGATTTGGTATACTGAAATCGGTATGATGAAATATGACAAAATTAAGCTCGCGAATGTGGCGCGCAAGTACGGGCTTCGTTTTGTGATACTCTATGGCTCATACGCAACGGGACGCATTCACAAGGGGAGTGATCTGGATATTGCAGTGCTGGGGAGCAAAGAGCTCGGTGGCAGAGAATATCTCAATCTTCACGGTGAGGTTGCTGATATCTTTGGCGACAATTCGCGGCGCGAGCTAGACCTAAAGATGCTTAATCGGGTGGATTCGTTTTTTCGGTATCAGGTCGTGCGCGATGGCGTGCTGCTCTATGGAGATGCTACGGAATATAAGGAGTTTAAATTATTTGCCCAGCGCGCCTATGATGATGCGCGACCGCTTTTGGAATTGGAGCGCGCCTTAAGCGAAAAATACCAAAAATATTTAAATACCTTTACCGCACGATATGCTTGACCACGATCTTATTTTCCGCAAAGTAAAATTTATTCAAGAAGATTTAAGCCGCCTTGAGCCGATGGCCGAGTATTCATTTAATCAGATTGCGAAAGATCAGGTAAAGTACGACGCGGTTGAGCGCCGTCTTGAGCGGATTGTTACCCGGGCAATTGATATAAATCGGCACGTGATTGCCGAACTGGGGAAGGGAAATGAGTCAGCACGTACGTATGAGGATACGTTTTTGCGGCTTGTTGATTTTGGGGTTTATCCCGAGAAATTTGCAAAGGAAATCGCGCCATCGGCAGGATTGCGCAATATACTCGTGCATGAATATGACGAGGTTGATCCGAAACTCGTGTTTCAGTCAATGGGCAAGGCGCTTTATCAGTACGCGAAATATTGCGATTATCTTTTGAAGTTACTCACAAAGCGGCGAAAAAAGAAGCAATAAGAATCACACCCCGCAACCAAAAACACTCCGATCGCGATCGTAGTGTTTTTGCATTTGATTAGAAGTTATTGCGAAAATTTTAAATTTCTCAATTCCTCATCATTGACTCCATGCATACGGTAGTAGTCGGCATCAGATATTGCGGCAGTATCCGATTTTGCGTAACCGAGCCGATCTACAGTGTCAAACACATCTTGGTTAGTCGCCTTT
>CAZBUQ010000013.1:1062-10134 GCA_964495135.1 uncultured Gammaproteobacteria bacterium | reverse complement strand
CGTACGCTCGGGCAGCGGCATTTTGATGTACAAATGTTGGGCGGAATGGTTTTACATAACGGTGCGATTGCGGAAATGAAAACCGGAGAAGGAAAGACTTTGGTGGCCACCGCGCCGGCCTATCTTAACGCGCTTGCCGGCCGCGGCGTACATGTGGTCACGGTTAATGATTATTTGGCGCGTCGCGACGCGGTTTGGATGGGGCGCGTCTATCACGCGCTGGGACTAACTGTGGGATGCATTACCCATGAGAGCGCATACGTTTATGATCCAGGATATAAATCCGAAATCCGAAATCCGAAATCCGAATCAAATCCAAATGATCAAAATTTGAATGTTCAAAGTTTTAGGGTGGAGCATGAGTTTTTGCGCCCGGTTACTCGCCGCGAAGCATATGAGGCGGATATTACTTATGGCACCAACAATGAATTTGGGTTTGATTATTTGCGCGACAATATGGTTACGCGCGCGGAAGATATGGTGCAGCGCGGCGGCCGAAGCCTCGGTGAGGGCGGCCGCGGGCACTATTTTGCGATCGTGGACGAGGTGGACTCAATTTTGGTTGATGAGGCGCGGACGCCTTTGATTATTTCCGCGCCAGCCGAAGAATCGGCGGAACTCTATTACAAATTTGCCGCACTCGCCGCGCGGCTTAAGGAGAATGCTGACTATAATATTGATGAAAAAATGCGCGCGGCAACCTTTACGGATGCGGGCATTGCTAATCTTGAAAAGTGGCTGGGCATTAAAAATTTGTACGCCGAAGGCGGACTCGCGCTCGTGCATCACGCGCAGCAGGCCTTGCGCGCGCAAACACTTTATCATCGCGATAAGGATTATGTGGTCAAGGAAGGTCAAATTATTATTGTGGACGAGTTTACCGGTCGGCTGATGCCGGGACGCCGATGGTCTGAAGGGCTGCATCAGGCAGTTGAGGCCAAAGAGGGTGTTAAAATTGAGCGCGAATCGCAAACTTTAGCCACGATTACTTTTCAAAATTATTTTCGCATGTATGAAAAATTGGCGGGCATGACCGGAACCGCAGTTACGGAGTCTGAAGAATTTCACAAAATTTATGGTTTGGAGGTTGTAGTGGTTCCGACCAACAAGATGCTCGTACGCGCGGATTTGCCGGACCGGGTTTATCGGAGCGAGGAAGGCAAATGGCAGGCCGCAGTTAAAGAAATTAAAGCGCGACATCAAACCGGACAGCCAGTGCTGGTCGGCACCATTTCGATTGAGAAAAATGAATTGTTATCGCAGCTTTTAGAGCGCGCCGGGGTGCCACACAAACTTTTAAACGCGAAAAATCACGAGAAAGAGGCGGAAACTATCGCGCAGGCCGGCAGAGCTGGCGCGGTTACCGTGGCGACGAACATGGCTGGTCGGGGCGTGGACATTATTTTAGGCGGCAATCCGCCAGATACTAAAGAAGCCGAAGCAGTAAGGAAGCTAGGCGGACTTCATGTTATTGGCACGGAACGACACGAGTCGCGCCGCATTGATAATCAGCTGCGCGGCCGCAGCGGTCGGCAGGGTGATCCGGGCTCAACGCAGTTTTATGTATCACTCGCGGACGATCTAATGCGGATTTTCGCGGGCGATAAGGTTAAGGCAATAATGCAGCGCTTTAAAATTCCGGAGGATGTGCCAATTGAAAGTAAATTGGTTTCGCGTTCCATTGAGAGCGCGCAAAGCAAAGTTGAGCAGCACAATTTTGATATTCGCAAACACTTGCTGGAATATGATGATGTTTTGAATAAGCACCGCGAGGTTATTTATAAACGCCGAAAGGATATTCTGGAGGTCAGTTTGGATTTAAAACATGAAGTACTTCAAATGATTGAACGCGAGTTGGAGCAGGTGGTGTCTTTTCATACTCCGGAAAATGGAATGCGTGATGAGTGGAATATTGAAGAAATTTTGGAGGTTGCTCGCACAATTTTTACAGTACCTGCGGATGTGCGTGAAAAATTAGAACAAGTGCGCGGCGGTAACGGCAGTAAACTTGAAGACGCGCAGGCGCGAACAAAAATTGTCGAGGTGCTTTTTGCTGACGCGCGCGCGGCATATGAAAATTTGGAAAAGAAAATTGACGAGACACTGGCGGATGCCGGGACCTTGCGCGGTATCGAAAAAGCGTTTTGGCTGCGGGCGATTGATACGCTTTGGGTTGAACACTTGGACGCGATTGAGCATTTGCGGCGCGGAATCGGTTTGCGGGCTTATGGCCAGCAAGAGCCGCTTGTCGCTTACAAAAAAGAGGCTTATCGCCTGTTTCAGGAATTGCAGCATTTGATTGAAAAGCAAGTGGTTTACGCAATATTCAAAGTGGGAGTAGCAACGATGCCGGCACACTCATTACTTCAGCGCCGCGGTTTACAAATGTCCGCTCCGGCAAAGACCATGGGTGACCAGGGTTCCACCGCCTCAGCGGGGCAAGCAGGGTTTAGGGTTCAGGAGTCAGAGATTGGCACCGGCAAAACTCCGGCCGCCGCATATGTGCCCGACCATCCGCATGTCCACGGAGCCGCGCCCGCCGAAGCTTTAGCGAAGGTGGGCCGCAATGATCCTTGTCCGTGTGGGAGTGGAAAAAAATATAAGAAGTGTCATGGCGCGTAAATAATTATATGGAATTTCAAGATATTATAAAGCGAGCACGCACGATCAAAAAAGCGTATGACGCGCTGAATCGGCGCGAAGGGAATAGGGAGTGGAGCGCTTCAGAATATGCGCAAGGGTTAGTCGGAGATGTGGGGGACTTGGTAAAACTAATCATGGCCAAGAATGGTTTTCGATTCTCCGCGGAAGAAAATGTAAATACCGCGTTAAAACACGAGTTAGCTGATTGTCTATGGAGTGTACTTACGATCGCGGATGAGCTAGGTGTTAATCTTGAAAAAGAATTTATTGCAACAATGAATAAATTGGAAAGTAAAATCGTTGAACACAAGGTTATTAGGCGCAGCCGCAAGCGCAGCACCAAAGCGGCGCTAAAAAATCTGCTCACGTTGAAACATAAAATTTAAAATCGAAGTTTTGAATTATGAAGTACATAATCTCCCTGCTTTTACTCTTAACTCTTTTTGGTGCGGGATGCGGCAAAATCAGCGTTCCTCCAGCGCCAGCGTCAGAGGCGGCGGCGCCAGCACCTGCTCCAGTTTTGCCATCTAACTCAACTAAACCGCAATTCAGTATGCTTTCAAAGCCGGAAATGTTAATTGATAAATCAAAAACCTATACCGCAGTGTTAAAAACATCCGCCGGAGATATTACGGTTGAACTGAACGCCGCGGCGACTCCGGTAACGGTAGACAATTTTGTGTATCTGGCACGCAATAATTTTTATGATGGAACTCCTTTCCATCGCGCAGTATCCGGGTTTATGATTCAAGGCGGAGATCCAAAAGGGGATGGCACCGGCGGGCCGGGCTATCGCTTTGATGATGAGCCGTTTGAGGGCGAGTATAAGCGGGGAGCGCTGGCAATGGCCAATGCCGGACCCAATACCAACGGCAGTCAATTCTTCATTATGCACCAAGATTATCCGCTTCCACCCAACTATGTCATTTTTGGCAGCGTGGTTGAAGGCATTGAGGCGGTAGACAAAATCGCAACCGCGGCGGTAACTTTTAGTTCATCTGGTGAAAAATCAAAACCCGTCAGCCCAGTTTATATTGAAGATGTTGAAATCATTGAGGAATAGCGTCAATGGACAAGATTTTTATTAAAAATCGCAAAGGACAGCGAGTGGCGGCGGTGGTGGAGTCTGCCATGCCGCAGAGGGGTTTAGTGTTTGTTATGCATGGATTGGGTGGATTTAAAGAATCAGACCAAACCCGCGCTACAGTTGAGCCGTTTATTGCCGCGGGATATACTGCTGTTTCGTTTGATACGACCAATACTTTTGGTGAGAGTGATGGAAATTATGAAAATGCCACGACTACGAATTACTGCGAAGATTTGGAAGATGTGATTGCGTGGGCGGGTTCGCAATCGTGGTATCAAGAACCATTTGTGCTCGCGGGCCATAGTTTAGGCGGATTATGTACTGCGCTTTATGCGCAGAAACATCCAGAGCAGGTTAAAGGCTTGGCGCCATTAAGTACTGTTGTATCTGGCGCGCTAAGTCTGGAATCCCCGGAATACAAAAAACACGCGGACGAGTGGAAAAGGACGGGCTGGCGCGTAACAGAAAGTGCGTCTAAACCCGGACACATCAAAAGATTAAAGTGGTCGCATGTGGAGGATCGTCTCAAATATGATTTACTTCCGGACGCGCATAAACTTACCATGCCGGTGCTTTTGGTGGTTGGTGAAAATGACGAATCTTGTCCGCCGAATCAACAGAAAATTCTGTATGAGGCCTTGTCTGGCCCTAAGGAACTGCATGTTATAAAAAATGCTCCCCACACGTTTCGACAAACAGAGCATTTACAGGAATTAAAGGAAATTCTGGCCAAGTGGATAGCACGTCTTGTCTGATTTTCAAAGTTAGTTTATACTATCCAAACTATGCCCGGTGCGACAACTTCGACTGTTGTAGCTTATCGTGTATAGACCACAGCATTCGATTATTATGAATAAACCCCATTATTATCTAAAGCCTTCTGATCAGTGCGCCTACGGCGCATTGTCGAAGTTGTAGCACCGGGTATGTTTAAGCGCTTGTGGAAAGGTTTTGCGCATCCCAGCCCGCGCGGTAAAGTTCGATGGGCTTTGTTTTTCGTTGTGCTTCTGGGCATTTTGGCCGGTATTTTTACGTATCCGCAAGGTTGGAATCGGATTGTTGATAAAGTTGATGAGCGGGCCGAGCCCATACCGGGCTTAAGACAGGCCGATCGGTTAAAAGTACGCGAGCGTCCTTTTCAGCTCGGGCTGGACTTGGCCGGCGGCGCGCATTTGGTTTATGAAGCGGATTTGTCAAAAATCGCGCCTTCCGAGCGCTTAGAGGCAATGGAAGGCGTGCGGGATGTTATTGAGCGGCGCGTAAACGCTTTTGGAATTTCCGAGCCGGTAGTACAGACCTCGCGAAGCGGTGAGGCCTGGCGGCTGGTGGTTGAACTTGCCGGGGTTTTTGACATCAATAAAGCCATCGCGCAGATTGGAGAAACTCCGGTATTGGAATTTAAAGAAGAGGCAACTCCGGAGCCGGCGCGCGAGTTAACTGAAGATGAACGGCGCGACATGGAAAACTATAACAAGAGCGCGCGCTCCCGCGTGGACGAGGTTATTGAAAAAATCAGATCCGACGCGGAGGTTGATTTTTTAGCACTGGCGCGGGAATACTCGGAAGATGAGATGAGCCGCAGCTTAGGCGGCGCGCTTGGAAATATTGGCCGCGGCGGCGCGTATGGGGAGCTTTGGGATTGGGCAAACCGCGAAGGAGTCGGTAAGGTGAGCCAAGAGCCGATTGAGACCGAGGAGGGTTGGAATATTGTTCAGGTGACGGACAAAAAGGATGAGGGAAAAGAAATACACGCCCGTCATATCCTTATTTGCTGGCGGGGTAAGGATTATTGTGATCTTGATATTTCTAAAGATGATGCCAGAGCGCGCATTGACGAAATTCGCGCGCAAGCCACTCCGGAAAATTTTGCCGAGCTGGCGGCCGAACATTCAACTGAACCGGGCGCGGCGCAGAGTAATGGAGATTTAGGATGGTTTGGGCAAGGCGCGATGGTTAAACCGTTTGAGGACGCGGCGTTTACGCTTGCCGATGGGGCGATATCCGAAGTCTTGGAAACTCAATTCGGTTTTCATATAATTCATAAAATTGAAGAAAGACCCGCGGTTTCATACCACATCAATCGTATTCTTATTAAAAATAAAAAGCCCGCGGATTATTTGCCCACGCCGGAGGCCTGGCGGGCGACTGAACTTTCCGGAAAACATTTGAAGCGCGCGCAATTGCAGTTTGATCCAAATACCGGCGTGCCGCAGGTTGGTTTGGTATTTTCAAGCGAGGGGGGAGAATTATTCGCGGAAATTACGCGGCGCAATGTTGAGCGTTTTGTCGCGATTTTCTTGGATGGAGTTCCGATTTCAATACCGCGCGTGCAAGCGCCGATTTTAAACGGCGAGGCCGTAATTACCGGAAACTTTACGCCCCAGGAGGCGAAACTCTTGGCGCAACGTTTAAACGCCGGCGCTTTACCGGTTCCGGTTTCACTTATCAGCCAACAAACCGTCGGCGCGACGCTCGGAGAAGCCTCGGTTAAGGCCTCGCTTAAAGCCGGACTGATTGGATTTGCGGCAGTGGCTTTGTTTATGGCGCTTTTTTATCGGCTCGCCGGAATTATCGCGGTTTTGGCGCTTATTTTCTATACCGCGCTGGTGCTTGCGGTCTTTAAGCTTATTCCGGTTACGCTTACGCTTTCGGGTATTGCCGGATTTATATTATCTATTGGAATGGCGGTTGACGCAAATGTGCTTATTTTTGAACGCATGAGAGAGGAATTGCGGCGCGGCAAAGATATCGCGCCGGCGGTAGAGGACGGATTTAAGCGCGCCTGGCCGTCAATTCGGGACAGTAATTTTACAACCCTGCTTGGCGCGTTAATCTTTTTCTGGTTTTCAACCTCGCTGGTTAAAGGATTTGGATTGACCCTTTCACTCGGGGTTGTAATTTCCATGTTCTCCGCGCTCTGGGTAACGCGAGTATTTTTAAGGATAGTTGCCGCACATGTGAAAAAGCCAATCTGGTACGGAACTAAAATCACGAAACACGAAACACACAACACATAACAAGATTATGCAAATAGTCTCAAGAAGAAAAATTTGGTACGGCATTTCCGGAATTTTTGTCGCGGTCGCGATTGTTTTCCTTGGCGCTTGGGGTTTGCGTCCCGGTATTGATTTTACCGGCGGAGCGCTTTTAGAGGTGGAATTTGAAGCGGGGCTTCCGCAAAATTCAGAGTTGCGCGCGCTATTTTCCGAATTGAAATTACCGCCGGCGCAATTACAGCCGTCCTCCGTCAATAGCGTAGTTTTTCGATTCGCTCCAATCAGCGAGGCCGAACACCAAATTTTAATAGTGTCGCTTAAAGATCGTTATGGTCAAGTAGACGAGGTGCGGTTTGATTCTATCGGGCCGGCAGTCGGCGCGGAGCTTTTTAAAAAATCGCTGGTCGCGATACTGGCCGTAACTTTAATGGTGCTGTTATATCTGACTTGGGCGTTTCGCAAAGTCGCGCGTCCGGTACCGGCCTGGGTTTATGGCGGTGTGGCGGTGGTAACGTTTTTGCATGATACGATTATCCCGCTGGGTGTGTTTTCCTGGCTGGGAAAGTTTTACGGAGTTGAAATCGGCGCGCCCTTTATTGCCGCGGTTTTAATGATTCTGGCCTATTCAATCAATGATACGATCGTCGTGCTTGATCGGGTTCGTGAAAATTTACCACGGATGCGCGCTGCGTTTTCGGAGGTTATTGAGGCCTCGGTGCGTCAATCTATTACCCGCTCCATAAATACCTCGCTGACCACGGTGTTGGTTTTGGTCGCGGTTTATCTTTTTGGGGGAGTTACACTCAAGGTATTTTCCCTGGCGTTGATAATCGGCATTGCGCTGGGAACTTATTCGTCCATTTTTATCGCCGCGTCGCTTTTGGTTACCTGGTACCGGTGGAAAAGCCGAAGGTAGGGTGCGAATTGCGAATTTGAACCCGAATTTACGAATTACGAATTCGTAGATTCGCAAATTCGAAACGGATTAGTAATTCGCACCCTTTTGTGCTATAGTGGAGGACTATGATTCAAATCGGGCCGGTGACTTTGGATTTTCAGCCAATTATCGACGCGGGGGCAATTTCTCCACTGCATGGCGCCCGGGCGGGTACTTTACAAGGCGGATGGATAGTCGCCGTGATTGTAATTTTAACCGGGTTTAAGTGGGCCTGGCTAAATTATATTGCCACCAAATACGGCGCCAAGTGGAAATGGGTACTGCTGGAGATCAGTGTCCCGGCCGAGAATATCCAGTCGCCAAAAGCGGTGGAAAACATTCTGGCGCATCTTGCTGGGGCGCACATGACTCCGGATTTAATTGAAAAGTATGTTACCGGATTTGCACAGGAGTATTTTAGTTTGGAGGTGGTGAGCGTAAACGGTTTTGTTCGTTTTTTTATTTACACCACCGTGCACATGCGTTCAATTGCGGAGTCCAGTATTTACGCGCAATATCCCAGCGCGGAAATTATCGAGGTGGAGGATTATACTAAGGGTATGCCGAGTTATTTTCCAGATCCGGATTATTATCTTTGGGGTACGGAATTTATCTATACCAATAATCAGGCCTATCCGATCCGCACTTACGAGGAATTTGAAGATACCACCGCGGAAGAAGCTAAATTTAAAGATCCAATGGCCGCGCTTTTGGAAACCATGAGCTCCATGCAACCGGGCGAACAGCTCTGGTTTCAGATTGTAATCACACCGATATCGCACCGCAGTTGGCAGCCAGCCAGTTACAAATTGGTGGCAAAGCTCGCGGGCATTCCGTCCGAGGGTGGAGGAACCTGGATTGATGGTCTACTTTCGATTCCTCACGCACTGATGCGGGGAATAATTGATGCGTTGCTTCCCGGCACACCGGCGCATGATGCTCATGTGAAAGACGAGATGCCCTCCAAAATGCTTTATCTTACTCCGGGCGAGCGCGAAGCGATTGAAGCTATTGAAAAGAAAGCCGCGAAAACCGGATTTAACACGAAGATTCGCGTGGTTTATCTGGCTCGCAAAGAGTCGACTAATAAGGCGCGTGGCCGTCTGTCAATTATCGGCGCAATGAAACAATTTACCACTGAAGATTTAAACGCGCTCAAGCCGGAATTGCACAAAGTTGGTACGCACGCGCATTATTATTTTACGGAATGGCGCAAGAATTGGAAGCGTCGGAAAATTATGCGCGCCTATAAAGTCCGCAGCAACTGGCGCGGAATGCCCAATCGCGTGATGAATGTTGAAGAGTTAGCAACGATTTGGCATTTCCCAATCTCGGAGTCGGTTAACGCGCCGGCCGTTCAGAAAGCTGAAAGTACACGCACCGCCCCACCTTACGAAATCCCCACCCCC
>CAZBUQ010000013.1:0-1052 GCA_964495135.1 uncultured Gammaproteobacteria bacterium | reverse complement strand
CGCCGGGATCACCACACCACGGCCACACTTTGCATACTGGCGCTGTCCATAACCAAGCCCCGGCGAATTTTCCGCAGGAAAGCGCAGCCGATACTGAACTGGAGACCGATACTGAAGTTCCAAAAAATTTACCCATAGCTTAAATACAGCATGTCCATATCATATAGGCATGACCACGATAACGAGATAAATTTGTTTGCCATGACGAATTTCCGCAACCAGCGGGTGCGTTTTGGCATTAAGACTGATGATCGCCGAAGGCACATGTATGTAGTAGGAAAGACCGGCATGGGAAAAACTACCATGCTCGAAAACAGGATTTTACATGATGTAAATGCCGGACATGGTCTTGCCGTTGTTGATCCGCACGGTGACACCGCGGAAAAGTTGCTGGATTATATTCCGGCGAGCCGCATTAATGATATTATCTACTTTAATCCGGCGGATTCGGAATTTCCGGTTGCGTTCAATGTCCTTGAGGCGGTCAATCCTTTACATAAGCATTTGGTGGCGCAAGGACTCATGGGTGTTTTTAAGAAAATTTGGCCGGATGTCTGGAGCGCGCGCATGGAACATATTTTGAATAATTGTATCTTGGCGCTTCTGGATTATCCGGGTTCAACGCTTTTGGGCATTAATCGTCTGCTTGTCGACAAGGCTTTTCGGCGGCGGGTTATTGCGAAAATTCGCGATCCGATTGTGAAGGCGTTTTGGGTGGATGAATATCAAGCCTGGGAAACTAAATTTCGTACCGAAGCGATTCAGCCGATTCAAAATAAAGTCGGCCAATTCCTGTCCGCGTCAATTATCCGCAACATTGTCGCCCAAGTGAAATCCACGATTAACGCCCGGGAAATCATGGATGAGGGCAAGATATTTATCATGAACTTGGCCAAAGGACGGCTGGGTGAAGATACTTCGCGACTTTTGGGTGGAATGTTGATTACCAAAATGCAGCTTGCGGCCATGGAAAGGGTTGATATTGGCGAGGAAAACCGGCGTGATTTTTATCTTTATGTTGACGAGTTTCAAAATTTTGCCACTGAAAGTTT